>JBIKIM010000186.1:0-3751 GCA_044361605.1 Bacteroidia bacterium
TTCAGTGGAGCAACGAATACAGGCATGGCCCAAGCCTTTCCCCAATTTTGATATCGCTGATGACGGTATTTGTTTGCGCGGAAATGAGTTTAATTTTAGTCAAACCGGCACGATAAAATTCGGAACGCTCCAACATAAATGGAGATTTGGAGATGGTTCCGTGGCGGCCAATGGAGCCAATTCGAAACACTCCTACGGTACGGATGGCACTTTTACGGTACAATTGCGCAGTGAAAGTAACAATTCTTGTGTAGACAGTGTTTCAAAACCCGTCTATGTGTGGCCCATGCCCAAAGCGAATTTTAGCATGAACGATTCGACCCAATGTTACCGGGGCAATGCGGTACAATTCACATCTTCCGCAACCTTAACCAGGGGAACGCTGCGGTATTATTGGAATTTTGGGGATGCGGTTCGAGATTCTGGAATTGCCGCTACGCATACCTATGCCGTGCACAATAAATACCGCCCCGCACATTGGGTTATCACCGATAAAGCCTGTGGCGATACCATGGAGAAAGAGGTGTATATCTATCCCATGCCCGTGGCCGATTTTGTTATCAACGATACGGGACAATGTTTGAATCAGCAGTCGTTTAATTTTAATGATATCTCTCGCATTGCGAGTGGTAGCTTGCGTCGAAAATGGACATTTTTTGATTCTTCGAGTGCACAAACCACCATTACGAGAACCTTCCCTGCCGATATTCGGTACGCCGTGCGCTTAACCCAAGAATCTGATTTTGGTTGTTTGGATACCCAATTGCGTCATATTACGGTTTATCCAAAGCCACAAGTGGCCTTCCTTCTCAACGATTCAGACCAATGTTTAAAGCAGAATTTTTATAAATTTACCAATGCGTCGACCATCAAATACGGTACGCTGTCGCACCGTTGGAATATCGGAGAATTTGGAGAAACCTACACGTCTGTCAACTCCGATTATTTTTATAGCTTTTGGGGCGTAAAACGGCCCTTGCTAACGGTTACGAGCGATTTGGGTTGTGTCGATTCATTGCGCAGATTGATAAAAGTGAACCCCATGCCGGTACCTGCTATCGGGCATAACGACAGTTCGCAGTGCTTTAATAATCAGAATTTTATCTTTTGGAGCAAGAGTCGTATTGCTGAGGGAAATCTGTCACACCGCTGGCTAATGGGAGATGCGCAGGTTAGAACCGAGGATTCGTTTTCCCATTATTACGCAAAGGATACTTTTTATACCATTAAATTGATTGAGACCAGTGGGGTGGGGTGTGTAGATTCGGTGACCGCATTTGCGGTGGCCCGACCCAGTCCGGAAATCGAATTCCGCATTAACGATACCTTGCAATGTTTGAGACAAAACCGATTTGAAATTACCAATTATACGCGAATCAAATACGGCACAACGGTAGGATCATGGTTGTTGGGTGATGGTACGCTAAGTTCGGTATTTGAACCGGTGCATGTGTATAAAACGCATGGAACCTACTTGATTTCGCTGCGAGCCATTTCCAATCACGGTTGTGCCGATACGGTTACCAAAACGGTTATCGTGGGAGCGATGCCGGTGATGAATTATATCGTGAATGATTACGGACAGTGCTTTTTAACCCACGAATTTGCTTTGTTGAATTTGTCGAATATTGCCTCGGGCACCTTTCAGGGGTATTGGCATTTTGGCGATGATACGGTACGAATTTCGAATAACGATCAGCTCTATAAATACGCCAAGGTGGGCGATTATCCGGTGAAGCTAATAGGGTTGTCGAATTACGGCTGTATGGACTCCGTTACAAAAATATTGAGTGTGAATCCCAATCCCCGTGTTTTTATAGCCATCAACGATTCGGACCAATGCATCAATGCGCAGAACTTTAGGTTTACCGCTCAGAGCTTGATAGAAAGAGGCCGCATCCGTCGCTACGATTGGAGCTTAGGGGAAAACGATTTGAATACCTACAATACCCAATCGGTTCAAAAAGTGTATCAACAAAGTGGATTTAAAACCATCCGATTGGTCAATGTGAGCGACAGCGGTTGCGTGGATAGCGCCAAACGCGTCATTCGCGTCTATCCCAAACCCGATGCGCGCATCGCGGTGAACGATTCAGCCCAATGCTTGTATCAGAATAGGTATGTCTTTAATGATGAATCTATTGATTCATTGGGATTGAAGCGCCGTTGGTGGGATATCAACAAAGAACTGGCGGTGGGTAGCAATCCCGTGACGCACGTATTCGGAACGCCGGGAATGAAGGCCATTTCTTTAATTGTGGAAAGCGAGTGGTCGTGCATGGATACGGCCCAAAGATCGGTATTTGTTAAACCGATGCCCGATCCGAGATTCCAAGCATTACGCGAATTCTACTGTGAAAATACGGGTAATTATCCACTGACAGCCCTAACCAATGGGGGGCGTTTTTACGGGAAAAATGTCCAAAATGGATTTGAGTATGTGCCCGTAAATTTATGGCGCGATACGGTTACCTATGTGGTAACGGTTGAAGGGTGTACCGATAGTTCCAAGCAGTTTACCCAGGTATATCCGCAACCTTTTGTCGATTTAGGAAACGATACGACGGTGTGCAAGAATGAAATATTGGAGTTGCAGTTACGCAGTTGGAATAGTAAATACCAATGGGACGACGGTTCATCGAGAGCCGAACGCCGCATTGTAGAAGCGGGTCTATATTGGGTTACAGCGACTAATTTATGCGGTTCAATTACCGACAGTGTGCGCATTGCCTATAGAGATTTCAACTGTCGTATTCACATCCCCAATGCGTTTACCCCATCTGGTGATGGCTTAAATGAAACATTTGCGCCGGTTGCCTTCGATTTAGATGAATTGGAATATCAAATTTACAATCGTTGGGGAGAAAAGATATACGAGGGGGTTCTAAACGGTCCCGGTTGGGATGGAACCTATTTGGGCTCAATGGCGCCACAAGGGGCTTATATCATTAATGTCCGTTACCGCTACCGCACCGGGAATCGCGGTATTTTGGGCAACGACAAACTTGTATTTTATTTATTGCGATAGTTTAACACGGGTTGTTGTTTTGTAACCCCAAGCCTCGAATTCCAGTTAGAACGATCAAGAATCGAAACCAGAATGTTCAATAACCCTCAAATTATTTGCGATTATCGCCATTCGGTAATTGCATAGTAACAGTGCGCCCAATTAAGAATTAACACCAGATTGGTCAATAATCCCAATATTATTTGCGATTATCGCCATTCGGTACTCCCATTTAGCAGGGCGCGGGTATCTTGGAAAAACTCGCTTGCGGATTGGTGATAGGGTTCTTGCAGTAAGGAGAGTTTGTCGGGAGGTATGAGGTAGTAGCCGCGATGAAGGAATGGGGCATAGGTTTCATGAGGAAGCAGTTTGTGCACCCAGAAGGGTTTGTAATCGATAAGGACGAGGCGTGTTTCATTTCCCCGGTGAAGAATTTTCAAACGTGCTAAAATGCCTCCATCTTTATAGCGTTCCCGTTGATTGGAAACAAAATTTCCCAAGCTGTAGGCTACAGGAACCATTTTGCCGCTTTTGGATTTGAGGGTCTTTATGGGTTGCACCACGTGGGGGTGCATTCCAATGATGGCATCGCAACCGGCATCGGCTAAAAATTGCGCCCACTCTTGTTGTTGGGTACTTTCGGTTCGCTGGTATTCATTGCCCCAATGCATAACAGGGATGATCAATCCTGCTCCTTTTTTACGTGCCTTAAAAATGGCTTTTTTGATAAAGTTCGTCTCAATA
>JBIKIM010000187.1:0-3739 GCA_044361605.1 Bacteroidia bacterium
ACGAGGCCATCATTTCGGCTGTTGAGATGAGTCAGCGTTATATCAACGACCGATTTTTGCCCGATAAAGCCATAGATTTATTGGATGAGGCCGCCAGCAAGCTTCGCTTGGAAATGGACAGTGTGCCCGAAGAATTAGACGAGTTGAATCGCCGGATTATGCAACTAGAAATAGAACGCGAAGCCATCAAGCGAGAAAACGAACACCACAAACTCAATAAATTAAACGAAGACATTGCGGGTTTGTCTGAACAACGCGGAATCCTTAATGCCCAATGGGAAAACGAGCGCAGCATTTTGCAGCAAATTCAGCAGAAAAAGGCCAATATCGAAAACTTAAAAATTGAAGCCGATCAAGCCGAACGCGAAGGCAACTACGGCCGTGTTGCTGAAATTAGATACGGCTTAATCAAAAATAACGAAGAAGCCCTGTATGCCTTAAGCTTAAAATTAGGCGAAAGCAAACAAGGCAAATCGATGGTAAAACAAGAAGTAGATGCCGAGGATATTGCTGAAGTTATTAGCCGTTGGACCGGAATACCCTTGCGTAAAATGCTTCAAAGCGAACGCGAGAAACTTTTACTCATGGAATCCGAACTGCGCAAGCGCGTGGTGGGTCAGGAAGAAGCCATCGAAGCCCTTTCCAATGCCATACGCCGAAGCCGCGCCGGTTTACAAGATCCTAAAAAACCAATCGGTTCCTTTATTTTCTTAGGAACTACCGGCGTAGGAAAAACGGAATTGGCGAAAGCATTAGCCGAGTATTTATTCAATACCGATCAAGCCATGGTGCGTATCGACATGTCTGAATTTCAAGAAAAGCACACCGTTAGTCGCTTAGTAGGAGCCCCTCCAGGATATATAGGCTATGAAGAAGGCGGACAGTTAACCGAAGCCATACGCCGCCGGCCCTATAGCGTGGTACTCTTAGATGAAATTGAAAAAGCACACCCCGATGTATTCAATATTCTATTGCAGGTATTAGACGACGGTCGCTTAACCGATAACAAAGGTCGTACCGCCAACTTCAGAAATACCATTATCATTATGACCTCCAATTTAGGTGCTGATTTGATCCGGGAATCTTACGAAACCCTAACGCTCAAGAATGCCGAAGAGGTGCATGCCCGAACCAAAATACAGGTATTTGAGCTTTTGAAACGCAGCATACGTCCCGAGTTTCTAAATCGAATCGATGAAACCGTCATGTTTGAGCCGCTCAATAGAGAACATACCATAGAAATCGCAAAACTACAATTCGAGATTCTTAAAAATCGCATCAAAGACCAAGGGTACGACATGCATATTAGCGAATCGGCCTTGGATTGGATCGCGCAGTTAGGGTACGATCCCCAATTTGGAGCAAGACCTCTAAAACGGGTGATTCAAAAGCGTATTATGGACGAATTGAGCAAACAGATTTTAGGGGGCACCTTAAAAAACGGAAATGTTTACATCGACTTGGTTGAAGGCGCCCTTGAATTTTCAAGCAAATCAGAAGCTGCTAACGACTAAATAAACCAACGTCGCTACGAGGGCGCACTTTTGAAAAGTGCGCCCTCGTATATTCAGGTAAACTAGAAACTGCTAACGACTAAATACACCAAGGCCGCTACGATGGCACTTATGGGGATGGTTACTATCCATGCAAACAGCAAGGACCTGGTAACCCCCCAACGTACCGCACTTAAACGTTTGGTAGCCCCTACCCCGATAATTGAACCGGTTATGGTATGGGTGGTACTCACGGGTATTCCCATTTGTGCGGTTAAAAACAATGTAATAGCACCCGCTGTTTCAGCACCAACACCCTCTAAAGGGGTAACCTTAGTAATGCGGGTTCCCATCGTTTTAACGATTTTCCACCCCCCACTCAAGGTACCTAAGGCAATAGCCGTATAACACGCTAAAGGAACCCAATTAGGGATCTCTTTGAAATCAATAATATCACCATTCGCAATCAAAGCCGCACCGATAATTCCCATCACTTTTTGGGCATCGCTACCTCCATGTCCTAAACTGAAAGCCGCCGATGACAACAGCTGTAGTTTTTTAAACATCTGGTTCATTTTTGCGGCTGTGGGCCTACGGAACACCTCAACGTAATAGTATACCACCCCAAATAGGGCAAAAAAGGCCATCATTAAGTAATTCAGGGTGCGGTTATCGGCTTTGTCGAGGTCTTTCACCAAAGACGTTTCTACATCGACCTGGAAATCCTTCACAAAACGTTCGGTTTGAGCGGCACTAAAGCCCGAAATTTTAGCCACAGCAATCGCGGTATTTTGAGCACCTACGGCATCGTATTGGGCAAAAGCCGGTTCGCATGCATGGAGTACCTCGTTCAATCGCACCAATTCCGCTTGTTTTTCAGGATTGAAAAAGGCCTCTTTTTTAGCCCCGTCATACCCTAAGAATTTCTCTACAATTTCACGCTGCTTGTTGATTTTAATATCACTAAGGTCTATATGACGGGTAATGTCGGCAACCACCGCAGCTCCTCCACGAGATTTATACCCCTCTAAGTAGGGTAAAGATTCTTCAAAATGAGATTTGGCCAACAGATAATTGGCCTTTATTTTTTGATCTTCAGGATGCAATTTGTATTGTTTTTCGTAGCTCTCTACCCGATAAAACTTCTCCAAATTTTGCTCCAACTTAACGCCCATGAAATAATCAAATATTAAGAACATTCCCGCCGATGCGAGCGCCATAATAGCCAAGCGACCCCATACATGCTGCTTTATGGTAACCAATGTAATAAATGCCGAAATAAGCATTCCAATAATCGGTGCCAAAAAGATGAAGTAAATGGTGATCATTATTTTATCGGAAGCCACAATTTCAGAAATTGGGATAAATCCTTTTACCGCATAGGCATGCGCAATAGCCGCTCCTGCAAATCCACCAATTAAGGTATGCGAAGAAGAAGAGGGAATGCCATACCACCACGTGAGTAGATTCCAGAAAATAGCGGCCACAATACCTGCTAAAATCACCTCAAGGGTAATATAGGTATCGACCACCGTTTTGGCGATGGTATTGGCAACTGCGTGGTCTTTAAAAAGAAAAAAGGCGCCAAAGTTGAACATGGCCGCCCATACTACCGCTTGAAACGGCGTTAAAACCTTGGTTGATACAATAGTGGCTATGGAATTAGCCGCATCGTGAAATCCGTTTATATAATCAAAAACCAGCGCAAGTACGATGATAGCAACGACTAAACTCATGTGCGTTAAGCGTATTTAACGATTATGGTCTCAATTACGTTCGCCACATCCTCAAATTTGTCGGTGGCAATTTCCATCACGGTAAATACTTCACGACGGCGAATCAACGTCTTAAAGTCATTCTCCGTTTCAAATAGGTGCTTAATATTTTTATCGAAAACGTTATCCGCGTGATTTTCAAGGCTGTTGATTTTAACAATCGACTCCATGATTTTTTCAGGACGTTTGAGTTCCCGTATTTGCATGATTACCCGACTTACTTCTTGGGCTCCTTCACAAATTAACTCGGCCAAACTCTGAATGGGTTCATCGTTGGGATCTACCCCATGAAATTCCATTTTTTTACACGATGCAAAAATATAATCCGCTACATCGTCGGTAGCCGTTGCCAAATAATGGATATCCTCTCTATCGAAAGGCGTAATAAAATTCTTACCTAGCTCTTGAAATATTTGATGCGTTACCTCGTCGTTCTTATGTTCTAGGTTTTCCAATTCTTGAAAAATAAGG
>JBIKIM010000188.1:0-3738 GCA_044361605.1 Bacteroidia bacterium
GTTCCTGATCTTCGGCAGCACCTACGGGATCCCCTATTCTCGCTTTTACAATAGAACGAACCGTAAACGCTTCTTGATAATTTCGACGCAACGCAACGGCATCGCCAAGGGCAATTAGGGCACTTGCCGTGTCTCCGAGATACAACATATTTTTAGCTAAATAAAAATGATATTCAGGAATGCTATCGGCCAAAACTCCAATTTCGTTATACACAATATTGGCCTTTTCGTATTGCTCCATTCCATCATAGGCACGGGCTTTATTTAACTTTAAGGGGATATTATCGGGCATCGTTTGAAGCCCTTTTTCAGCAAATGCAATAGCCATCGCGCTTTCATCGTTCATTAAGTAGTATTCAGAAATGGCCGCCAAAGTGAGGGGATTATCGCCCGAATATAAGCGCGCATAATCCAACACAAGGAAGGCAGAATCCATTAAAGGCATTTCTAAAAAATTCTTTCCTTTAATAAGGTACGCTTCCCAGCGTTTGGGATTGCGGCTGATGACTTTATTACAGTCTTTTACACTGCTCTCATATTTATTCGTCTCAAACAACGCACTGGCTCGGGTCAGCAACACCATATCTGAGGTATCGCTCAATTGTACGCACTGATTCAACACTTGAATGGCTTCAGAAAACCTTTTTTGGGAAACCCATAAACGACCCAGTTCCGACAGGGCATCATAGGCCACCTCTGGGCTGATACGGGCAGATTGAAAATCATTTTCAGCCATTTTGTACTCATATGTTTGGGCGTAACAACGGCCGCGCATTAAATAGGATTTCCCATACATGGGATCTCGTTCAATGGCCTTAGAAAAAAACACAATCGCCGTTTGATATTGTTGGGTACGCCAATCAATTATGCCTAAATTATGATAGGCCAAGGCATACTCGGGGGCAAATTCAGTAATCTTTAAATAGGTTTCTTTAGCCTCGGCCAATTTGCCCGCTTCAAATAAACGGTTGCCAATTTTAAGGAATGTTTCTGGGTTTTTACGGGTACAAGACTCCGTAAAAAACAACAAAGCGAAACCCAGAAGTAAAAAACGTGCAAAACTCATATTTCTTTTGTGGGATAATTGTGGATATCTGCGATTTTATATTATTTTTGATCCTTTGCAAGCCTTATTCCAATGATTCTAACTCAAATATACAATATAAATAAATTCCGCCTCGTTTTGTGGATAACCATTTGTATTGGACTCGGCGTATACCCCAACTTGAAGGGCCAATCAGACCCCATTGGTCAAGCCGAACAAGTTATTGATGAAACGAATCAAGCGGTTCAAAAAACCGAACAATCCGTTCAAAAATTAGAAGACCAAAAGCAGAAAGCGAGCAAATTCAAAACTTTTTTAAAAGACTCTATACCGGCTTACACCGATCAGTTTGGTTCGTACCTAAAACAAGTAATTGAACGTCAAAACCGTTTTGATTATTTAGATGAAGTGCCCAAAAACAACACCACCAAAAGAAGTCCTAAATTCCCTCAGCGCATCACAAACCTAAAAGCCGCATACCAAACGCCCAGTATGACGGAGGCTGAATGGACGGGCATGGAATTGCCTGCGTTTAATCAAAAACGACGGGAAAAACGCTTCACAAAAGAGATTTATGGCTTTCATTCCTTTATGGATGGCAATAACTATGAACGTTACGACCTTAATGCCGTGACTCGAATTGGTTATATTGGTTACTTAATAGATGCCGGCACGGGAGCCCCCAAGCGTTTACCCAATTGGGAAACTACCAACTTACACAAGCGTGCCGTTCAATACCAAATCGATATTGATTTAGTGGCGCAGTTACTCGATTCAACCAGTACGGCTCGTTTCCTCAAAAATGAAAAAGCGTGGGCATTATTTGCCGACACGATTATCCAAACCGTTATGAAACATAACAGTTCAGGTATCGTGATCGATTTTTTCGGTGTTTCCAAGAAACATCAAAAACTCTACGTCGAGTTTGTTCGCTACATGCGGTATCGATTGGGTGAAGCAGCCCCAAGATTACAACTCGGAATTTGCCTACCTCCTGTAGATCCCGATGACGCCTATTCCGCCCAAGAAATAACAGCCATTGCCGACCGAATATTAATAATGGCCATGGATTATCAAAACTATGACGGGTATACCTGTGGTCCCACCTCGCCTTTAATTTCAAAGATACCCAAGGCTCCTTCTATCGACGAAACCTATAACGCTTATATAAAAAGAGGCGTAAAGGCCAATAAAATAATCTTAGTTTTGGGTCTATCCGGACAACAATATGCAATGAAACAGGCGCAAGCAAGTACGAATGATGCCTCTTTCTTTTCAATGATTCCGTTTGCTACTTATGAAGAGGATTATTGTGTGAGATTCCGACCTCATACCGATGAAAATACCATACAAAAGTATATTAGTTTCTCAAGCAATGACCAATGGTACGTTACATGGGGTGAAAACATCAGTTCCTTGGCGTTAAAAAGCGATTACGCGAACAATAAAAATCTGAAAGGGTTAGGAATGTGGCAACTAGCGGGCGCGGTAAGTCCTTATTCAAAACTATGGCCACTTCTCTATCAAAAATTCAGCATCCCCAATTCTGTTACTGAATCTGAAATACTGAACGACTTTGCTTCATTGCCACAAGATGCCAATATAGACTCTATATTATCGGTAAACCAGGCGCTGATTATGACGGCTATCAATCTTACGGACAATCCGTTTTTGCCAGAAAAGCCCGATGCGAATCAACTTGCCAAAGCTCAAACCTATGGTTTTGAATACAAAAACTTGCTCAAAGCACTTGGCATGTTTTTTACCATTCTTACCATCTGTGCCCTTTTAGGATTAGCAATTGCCATGTTCGATGAAAAAATCAGAATGCTCTTCTTTTACGACAACGTGTATCTTTTTATAATACCGGCGGTAATGATTTTGATTACGCTTACCATGCGCTTGTTTGGGCTGATACTTAACAGTGGTATGGAATTTATCATTGGGGGCTTATTTGGCTTAGCCGTACATTATTTATTCTTAAGCTATACCAAGAAAAAAGCGAATATCAATGAAAACACGCCTTAATCTTGGCCTCGTTGGAATGCTAATTACCGGAACTATCGTTTTCAGTTCCTGTGCATCAAAACGTTTTTCACATAAGTTTATTGAACGCTATATTTCAGACTCAGCCTGGCTTTATGAACTCAATTACGTCCCCGCTTGTAGTTTCACGTTACAGGCTTCGAAACGTGAAATCGACTTCAAACAACAAGCCACCGGCCATTTTATTTATCGGAAACGGGATATCGATGAATTCGTCTTTACCCCTTTAAGCACAGGCGTTCTTAAAAAACGCCATCGGGATACCTTATGGATACAATTCGCCGAAGAAACCGAATCGATTTTGCGGTTTGTGCGAAATAAAAATGAAGACGAATATCTTCTATATCCAGACACTATCGTTGGCGATCGTTTTTTAATCCGGTATCAAAATCGCGTCTGTATATCACAAAAAAAGCTTCCCGAAATTAAATTAAACGTTCAAGGTATCGAAATTACCAAAGTAAATACCAACCGCTTGATTCAAAAAGGCATTAAACCGAAAGATTTAAAAACCAATTCTACCGAAGAATAGCCCACCTCTTGAATGGCTACCATTATTTGAATTTGGTTGTGTACGAATCCGAATTAAAACTCAGCATCCCTTCCTAAAAGGGAATCAATACTTGGATTTGATGGCGTACAATTCC
>JBIKIM010000189.1:0-3718 GCA_044361605.1 Bacteroidia bacterium
GATAACTTTCAAAGGAAGGTACTGCTTTTTTGAAATCGCCTTTATCGTAAGCGGTTATGGCGGTTTCATACAATACACTGTCTTCCGCCATGGCGCTGATGCCCCCGCGGCTTGATGCCCACTTAATATAATCTTTACCACGGCCTTCCTCGGTGTAAATGGTTTTTACCAATTCTGCAGCCGACTGAGCGTCTTGTGTTCCCCTGAATTCATCATACAATTGGGTAAACGAAGCCACCGCTTTGTCTACTAATTTTTGGTTGTAGTAAATACGACCCAAGGTGCTGTAGGCCTTTCGGGTAAGCTGGGTTCCGGGGAATTTGTTCAGAATGGTGGTGTAATACGATTCGGCTTGGTCGAATTGCTTCAAAAGCATGTATTCAGACGCAATGTCGTTATACCCATCGAGGAGATAGGTGCTTCTCGGATATTCGGTGATCAAACGTTTTAGGGTTGTTATTTTCTCTTCAGAACGTTCTAAAAGTCCGTAAATGACTGAACTTTGATATAAGGCATAATCGGCATCGCGGCCTTTTTTACCCGACACATAGGCATAGGCACGAACCGATGCATCTAAGTTACGGGTCATCAAATAACAATCTCCCAATCTTAAATAGGCATCGTGTACGATGGATTCTTCGTAACGGCTGGATCCGACTTTTTGACTGAATTCTTTAAAATAAGTGGCGGCCATTGTGTAGTCTTTCCTCTGGTAATAAACGTAACCTTGTCCGTAATAGGCATAGGCAAATTCGTCTACCTCGTTGGATTTAGGCTTGTCCATAAACGATTTGTAGGCCGCTAAGGCTTCATCGGTTTTTTCCATCTGCAACAGGGTTTCGGCCTTCCAATAAGCGGCTTGCGCGGCATAGCGTCGGTTGACATTTTTCTCTGCACATTTTTCAAATAGTTCCAACGCTTCGGTCCAGGTGCGGTTCTTATACAATTCCATCCCCCGGGCTAGGGCTACTTTCTGATAGATCTCGGTGGTTTGATCGTCGAGATTTTCGATACCTTCTAAAATTTGTAGTGCTTCTCTGTATTTATCGGTATTGAGCAATAAGCGCGCTTTTAATTTTGAGGCCTCTTTGGCCTCGGGCGACTTAGGAAATAATCGCACATATTTATCCAATAATTTGGTGCTATTGGCTTCGCGCAACTGAACGGCAATTTTTGCTTGGGTATACAAGGAAATCTTGGCAATTTCATCGTTAAATCCGGTGCGCCAAACTTCCGAAAAGGCAAAGGAAGCTTCCCGGTAGTTGTTTAACGCCATTAAAGTATTACCCAATTCGTAACTGGCAATTTGAGCCAAACTGTCGTTGTTTTTTGCCACTTCCCGAAACCAAGGCAAGCTTTCGTTGAGTTTGCCCGACTTTGAATACGCATATCCGATTTCAAACTGCTGTTGGTTATCGAGTTTTTCGATAGGTAAATTGATTTTCTCAAACAGTTCAGCGGCTTTTGAGTAGTTTTTGAGTCGGTAGTAACATTTGGCGCTGAGTTCATCGCGTTCAATGGGCTTTACCTTGCGGGTATTGATTTTTGCAATTTCTTTGAGTGCTTCATCGTAACGAGAAAGCTGGTATAAAACCTGTGCCATGTAAAAATGTATTTTCTCAAAGCGTTCATCGGTAATATTTTTAAATGAGGCATAAGCCGCCTCATAATCGCCCTCCATTAAACAAGCGTATCCATAGTAATACTGACCGAAACCTTGATATTCGGAAGGCTTTTCTACGACTTTCTTTAGTAGTTCTTTACCCTTGTCGTATTTTCCGCGTTGCACATAACAAAAACCCATGCGGTAGTTGTAGGCCATGCGTTTGGACGGTTCTACGGTTTCTTCTTTAACCTCGCGGTAATACCCTAAAGCGGGACCGAACTGACCTAAATCGTAAAAGTAATCACCGAGAGCCAGATTGGCTTGATTGGCCCGCGCTTCGTTGGGGTGATTGGCTAAATAGCTAACTAAAAAAGGTTCCGCATTTTCGTGCTTGGCATACAACTTTGCCAAGGCATGGTAATAGCGCACATCGTCGTTCAACTGAATGGTAGGGTCGTTTTTGAGCGCCGTTTCAAACTGCGCAATGGCTGCGTTAAAGCGCCCTTCCTCATACAATTCAATCCCGCGTTTTGCGTAAATTCCAGGATAGCTATTAACAGGATGCGGCTGGGCCGACAAACTTGCTGTCCAAAGCAATACAATGATTAGAGCACTATTCCTCATACTAACAAAGATACGTCGGCGCTACAGCCCCCTTTAGGGCAGTTTCTCACACAAAATGCCGGTGGTTAATTTTTTGGGCAAAACCTTTCCTTTTCAAGTTGTATATTTGGATTATGTTATCAAAAACCCTTGAAAATGCCCTGAACCAGCAAGTAGCAATGGAAGCTTCTGCAAGTTATGTTTATCTAGCCATGGCCTCGTGGATGGAAAATGCAGGATTTGAAGGCACGGCTCAATTTCTGTATGCCCAAAGCGATGAAGAGCGCATGCACATGATGAAACTATTTCATTATATTAACGAAGTAGGCGGTTATGCCCTCTCTCCTGCCGTTGCCGCCACCGATACCCATTTTGAATCGTATACCCAGGTTTTTGAACGCGTTTTGGCCCAAGAAAAAAAGGTAACCGCGGCCATTCATGGCCTCATGGATATCGCCACCAAAGAAGCCGACCATACTACCGCCAACTTTTTACAGTGGTATGTGGCTGAACAACGCGAAGAAGAAGCCCAATTCAATAGCATTTTAGGAAAACTTAAAATCTTAGGTAACGATGGCAGTGGCCTGTATTTAATGGACCGTGATTTGGCGCAATTAACCGCGCAACTCACCGCCGCCAAAAAAACCAATGCCTAAAACGCTCTCGGGGGAAATCGGTCACGCCGCAGACCCCCTTTTGTCACTTTGGACCTATTTGTCTGGATTCCAGCATGTAAGTCCCCAAGAAAAAGAGGCACTACAGCCCGTTATTTCTTTTCAAAAAGTGGCTAAAAACACCCACCTCCAAGAAATAGGCTATACCTGCAAAACGATTTACTTTATCAAGTCGGGAATTGCGCGGATTTACTATTTCAAAGACACCACCGAAGTAACGGAACTTTTTGCCTCCGAAGGCGATATTATTGCACGGGTTGAAAGCTTGTTTACGGGCAGGCCTTCAAAAAAAGGCATTCAAATCATAGAGGATTCCGAAATTATGAGTATCAATGCGCTCGGTTTAGCGGCCTTGTACGATACCCATCACGGCATTGAGCGTTTGTTTAGGAAAGTGTTCGAATCGGGGTATTTAGAAACGGTTTTGCGATTAGAAAGCCTACAATTTCACGCCGCAGAGGAACGCTACCAGATGCTGATTGAAAAAACACCGAGTCTGGTGCAACGCGTTCCGTTAAAGTACATTGCCTCCTACTTGGGCATTACCCAAACCAGCTTAAGCAGGATTCGGGCTAAGTGGTAGGCGCACCGCAAACCTGAAAACCGCCACCTACCTGCAAAGTGGCAGAGGTGCCCTAACCCACGGTTAAAACCGTGGGACAAGCTGGGAGGTGCCGCCCTTCTAGATACAACCACATACCACTCAGAACCGCTAGTATTTAACCCCCGGTTTTAACCGGGGGCGCACCGCAAACCTGAAAACCGCCACCCACCTGCAAAGTGGCAGAGGCACAGAAGGGGCACTAAAGTCCGAAAACCCCTACCCCTGAGGGTC
>JBIKIM010000190.1:0-3711 GCA_044361605.1 Bacteroidia bacterium
ATTAATATCCCATTTGATATGGGTGCGAGGCGTTACAAACCATCCGTGATAGTTGTGATGGTCGATTCGTGCGCCCAATACCATTTTCAATTCGTCGGTGGCATAAACGGCTTCACCAAAAGCACCTACTTGTAATTCGTTAACTTGACCCTGATAGGAGGGTGGTTTCAATGGCGTAATGTTTAAGCTGTTATTGAAAGTTTCGTCTAATTGTGTCGCCAAAAAAGAAACACCTGTTTTAAGTCCCCACGTTTCCGTTAATTCCGTTTGCATCAAACCGCTGTAATTGAAGCGCAGTTCATCGGCATTATAAGTCCTACCAATTAAGGAGTTCAAATTATAATTCATTCGATGCCGCGAGAAATTGAAAATATTACCAAAGGTAGTTTCTCCTTCTGTGGGAATTATACCCAATTTAGCAAATATATCTAAACGACTTTCCTTGCTGCGAAACATAAAATCACTGGGATTAGTAGTTAATTCGCTGCCGCCTATTTCATTAGTCGCACCGCCCATTTTGCCATCTTCCCAATAGGTCGCCCCAACCATGCCTTCGGTATGTTCAGTTTGGAAATGGGTTTGATTTCCTAAATAAATCCTATCGGTTATGGGCATATCGGTATAACCATCGCGATTCATATCTGTAGTATTCCATTGGGTACCTCCATGCAAATAGGTAAAGTTGCGTAAATTCCGGTTGATGTCTTTTCGAAGCATTAAATTGGCTTCTGTTCGACCTTGATTATTTTGGTACGCATTAAAAAACAATCTTGGTTCCTTTTCACTGGATTTCAAATCGTAATCAATGCCACCGGTTAAGCCTTCGTAGCCTAGAGTCGTGCTGCCATTTCCTTTGGCAATATTGACGTTAGAAACAAATGCTCCTGGAATGTTAGAAAGTCCGTTCAATTGGGCAATACCATTTAAAATGGGCATATTATTCCGTGTCATTAAGACGTACTTGCCAGACAATCCAAGCATTTCAACTTGTCTAATACCTGAAATACCGTCTTTGTTAGAAACTTCAACGGTATTACTCAGCTCGAAACTCTCCGAGAGCGTGCAACAGGCGGCTTTTTTAAACTCATTTTCCGTAAGTGTAGTGGTCAATCTCGCGCCATTTAAATCGTATTTTTGAGCGCTTTCTTCCGTCGTAATCTCAACCGTTTTTATGGTATCGATTTGAGCAAAAAGTGGACCGCTCACCATGAGCAATCCACTGGCAATTAAACCTTTTACCATGCGGCTTCTTCTTTTCTATAATGGCAGCATCCCGGTAAGTTTTGATAGACAATATTATCGGCCTTTACCTTATCTGTGTCGTGTCCAACCATAGCCATAATATTATGTAATTGTTCCTCCGAAAACACATCTGACTGGTAGGTTACGAATACTTTTTGCTCTTCGACACTCCAGTAGGCAGTTTGAATTCCTTTTCGGTCCAAGGCATTTTCGATCCGTTCTTTGCACATTTCACAATTACCGTAAACGGTAAATGAGGTGGTGACTTTGTTTTTATTGCCTTTTAATAAGGCGCAGCTATTGAGGCCGAAAATCATTAGGGCCGCAGCAAAAAAGGCTAGTTTTTTTATTTGTATGTTCATTGTTATGTTAGTTTAATTAGAAAAATTGACTCGAATTAAATCCCCAAGGGATTAGAGTGTTTTTCTAAATAATCCACATGCAATGATGTTCCAATAAATGGCGACTTTCTCTTAATGGCGGAGCTATTTCCGCAATTTGCGCAACAGAAATGGAAAGAGTACCGTCCCAATCGCAATCTAATAATTGACCATGAGTATGGTGCCAAAAAATAAACTGTGGGTGAGAACCGATAGGTTTAAGGGTAGACTCTTCTAAATATTTAGGGGTAAAGTAATACCAAGATCCGAATTCACAGCGTTCATGAGACGCGACTCTAGATTCCTGATTAAGGCCCTCATTGCAACAATCAACGTTGCTAGTTGCAACAGGTTTGGCACAGCAGGCATCCGCTTCCGCATACATGCGGTTTTCGTTGAGACAGCAAACGTCTATGACCGTCGTTAGCATCCCATTGCTTATGAGCAAGATACTAACAAAAAATGAGGCCAAAAACGATTTCATAATAGACAAAGATATCAAATAATTTGGGTTGCGAGAATAAAGTGGGTAATATCGCACCTTGGCTAACATGTTTAGGGCACTTTTTCGACGAAAAACTGATTTTCATACCGCACCTGAATTTCAAATGTCGCGGGTTTTAGGTCTCCGAGACCTTACATTCTTTGGTATCGCTGCCATTATTGGTGGCGGCATTTTCAGTTCTGTAGGAAGAGCTTGTTCAGAAGGAGGACCGGGGGTAATTTGGTTGTTTTTAATTTGTGCGGTGGCTTGTGGCTTTGCGGCCTTATGTTATGCCGAATTTGCATCTCGCATTCCTGTTTCTGGCAGTGCGTATACCTATGCCTATGCGTCTTTTGGGGAATTATTCGCATGGATCATCGGTTGGGCATTGATAATGGAGTATTCCATAGGGAATATTTATATTGCCTTCTCTTGGTCGGGATATGTAACCCATATGCTTGATGCCTTTAATCTTCACCTTCCAAGATGGTTAACCGTTGATTACAGAACGGCCTCTCGGGTCGCTTCGCAGATAAGCAATTTAGCCACTTTGACAACGGATCAAAATGATGCGTTTGCCGCTTGGAAGAGTGCCCCCCAAATAGCCGGGTTGCGCATGATATTTGATGCGCCGGCAGTTCTCATTAATATTTTGGTGACTATATTGGTTTACAGAGGTGTGAAAGAAAGTAAAACGGTCAGTAATGCCATGGTAATGTTAAAGTTAATCATCATTATAGCCGTAATTATTGTCGGGGCGTTTTACATTGACATTGAAAACTATACACCATTTAATCCTTCGGGAATGACAGGTATTATGGCAGGCGTTTCTGCTGTTTTCTTTACTTATATTGGTTTTGACGCGGTTAGTACTTTAGCAGAAGAAAGCAAAAATCCGGCTCGCGATTTACCCAAAGGCATGTTTTACTCCCTGCTAATTTGCACGGTTTTATATGTTTTGATATCCTTGGTTTTAACCGGCATGGTGCCTTTTTCCTTATTGAATGTGGATGACCCCTTGGCTTTTGCCTTGCAATATAAAGGCGTGCATTGGTTGGAATACATCGTGGGTGCATCAGCTATTATTGCCATGACAGGCGTATTACTGGTATTTCAAATGGGGCAACCTCGTATTTGGATGTCTATGAGCCGTGATGGACTTCTCCCGAAACAATTTTCACGCATACATCCTAAATTCAAGACACCAGGGTTTTCAACGATTATAACGGGGGTCGTTGTAGGATTGCCGATTTTCTTTACCGATGAAGCCTTCGTTTTAGACTTTACTTCTATAGGAACTATTTTTGCCTTTGTGTTGGTATGTGGTGGCGTTCTATTGCTTCCCAGGAGAGACAAAAGCGAAGAAAATGGATTTCAATTGTGGTATATTAATGGAAAATGGGCTTTCGCGGGATTGGTTTTGATATCGGCGTGCCTAGTGGTTTTATTCGTGCCGAAATACATTAACGAGGTGGCATATGGAGAAGGGGCTTTCATGTATGTGGTTTCTCATCGAATTCTTTGGTTGTTACTAGGTCTATTGGCCGTTTTCACTTGGTTAAAAAATTGGAATTTAATTCCGCTACTAGGGGTCGCGATATGCTT
>JBIKIM010000191.1:0-3692 GCA_044361605.1 Bacteroidia bacterium
GAGCGTTGCCTCATGACCGTGTTTAAAATGCAATCACCCCACTGAATATAAGTTCTTCCGCATCGTACAAAGCCAAAAATTGACCCGGCGTGACATTGCGCTGTGCATTACTAAAAATTACTATAATATCGCCCTGTGAATCTTGGGTGATTTGACAAGAAAATGGCGCTTGGCGGTACCGTATCTGACAAAAGAAATTTTGACGTTTGAGCGACAATTCTTTTATACTCGGACGCACCCAATGTGCCTCCTCTTTACTGATTTTCAAACCTCGGTAACCCAAACCCGGATGGTCTTCCCCTTGACCGACATAAATGATATTATCAGCCACCGATGTTTGAATGACAAAAAGTGGTAATATTTTCCCCCCTATATTCAATCCCCTCCGCTGTCCACGCGTATAAAAATGAGCCCCTCGGTGCACTCCAATATCAACCCCCATTTCAGGTTTTAATGCCAAACGCATCAAAGCCGAATCCGCATTCCCCTCTTGGGAAATCTGTGTTTCATACGCCAAAACCGACGGGTGCGCTCTGTCGATTTCTATGACCCTCCCCTCTTTTGGCGCCAGCTGTTGCATTAAAAAATCGGGCAAACTCACTTTCCCAATGAAACAAAGCCCTTGAGAATCCTTTTTGTCGGCCGTAACCAAATTCAACTGGGTGGCAATACTACGCACCTCACTTTTCTGCAGTTCTCCAATTGGAAACAGCGCTTTCGATAACTGCTCCGCATTGAGCTGACACAAAAAATAACTTTGATCTTTATTGGGGTCCAACCCTCTAAGCAATTGGTATTCTACCCCTCCATTGTCGTTTTGAAGCACGCCTTTGCGCACGTAGTGGCCCGTGGCCACGAAATCCGCACCTAATTTTAGGGCTTCCTTCAAAAACAAATCAAATTTAATTTCTCGATTGCAAAGCACATCGGGATTCGGCGTTCGACCCTCCTGATATTCTTTGAACATGTAGTCTACAATCCTATCCTTGTATGCCGCACTAAAATCAACGACCTGAAAGGGAATCCCCAGTTGCTCGGCGACCATCATGGCATCGCGGCTGTCGTCGATCCACGGACATTCATCTTCTAAGGTAACAGTGGCATCGTTCCAATTGCGCATGAACAACCCCACCACGTCATATCCTTGTTGCACAAGCAGATAAGCCGCCACCGAGCTGTCAACTCCGCCACTCATACCCACCACCACGCGTTGCTTATTTTGTGTTATATCTTGCCCAGCCATTTACGTAAAAACCATTCGGTACTTAAAAAAATCGACAACAATACGAAAATCCAAATCCATTCTTCAAAGGGAATATAGCGCTCGATTTTAACGATTCGCCCGGTATCCAATCCCAATTTTTTCACTTGGGAAGCCCATTCACGGGCTTGGCTGCGAAAATCGCCAAAAACGCCACCCGTTTTATTTGCAAGTTTCGCCAATTCTTGATGTTGGGCGCGACTTTGCGACAATTCCAAGTTGTTTTCCGATACAGAAACGGCACTCTTCCCCCATTGAACTCCACTAGCTTCCTGCAACCAAACCCGCGACACGCCCGCTTTGGTGGCGTTCAAATAACTCACCAATTCCCCATTCTCTGAGAAAACAGGCAATTTACGGGGTTCACTACCGGGCTCTTTCAAAAACGCATCCATCCCCGATTTCACTTGCTTTTCACCGGCATCATCGTAATAAATCCACTTGATTTTACGCTTTTCTCCCACCGCCATAGATCCCTCTGGAGAAACAAACTCCCACCCTTTTTTACCGTTGGCCTCGCGCGACATGCGCTGCACATTGCGGGTTACCCACGCATCAAAAAGAGGCGATTCGCCTAACTTCCTCGACTCATTCATACGCCAACGCCAAATTCCAGCGCCCATAAAAATAGATTCTAAAGGCTTTTCTACGCGTGTAAACATGAGAGGCACTTCTGTTTTACTGCCTCCCCAATTTTGAAAAAGCTGCACCTCATCGATACCCACTTTAAAAGCCAACAACGGACTTTCCACGGCTGTCCATAAGCGGTAAATCGAAGTCGCTTCTGGCAATTCGAAAGCGCTAAATTGGCTGTTTATTTCCGGAATAGCTTCTTGAAGTCCGTTCAAACCGCGGCGCATTAACTGCGCCTCACGGCCCGTAAACAAGACCTGCATTGTTTCATTATTAAACACAAACCACCAAGTGGGCAGTGCTTTTTTCTTGATCGCGGCTAGCGTTACCGCCGATTTCAGTCCGTGCGCAATGTATAAGTCTGCCCCCGTTTTCAAGCCCTCGCTTTCCGGATAGGCCCGGATGCGGTAGGCTTCCTTGCCTAGCAACGCCAATTGTAATGCCTTTATATCGGGGTGCACCCCCCCGTAAATTAAATCAATCGTTTTTTGAGCATCCCGGACCTGAATCAGTGCCGACTTTCTGTTATTAATAACGTTTTTCTCTCCCAACAGAGGCGAAACACGTATGGAAACGTCTAATAAGTCCGACTTTCTTTGATTGGTATTCAGGGTGAAACTCAGCTTCTTTTGTTGTCGGTTCGATTGGGGCATCCATGTTTCGTTAAAAAGACGAACTTCGTTAACCCAGCATTCGATATTTAGCAAACGGCCTTTAGCGGCAACCGCCTCAACAGTGGCTTCCACTTCGGTTTCGTTACCTTGGTACACGTCCAAATTGGCCAATACCTCTTGAATACTTAAATCGGTATATGCCGTGGTATCACCGAGACCTAAAGTGGCAATCGGACCCAGCTCATTGCTCTCCCACGATTCCAAGGTACGCCCTTGATTTACCATTCCATCGCTGATGAACACACGCAAATCGGTCTGCGCCTTTTGGGCTTGCATGTGCGCGAATACCGGATCGAGGCGTGTTGAATTTCCCCCGAGAGTAGCGCGATTGGCAAAAGGCACTACCGTTTCTGCAAACGCAAAACGCCGGAACGAAACATTCGCAAATTCTCGCTCTAAGGAATCTAAAAAGAGGGCTGCATTTTTCTGATCGGACGCCGTAGAGGCCGACGCATCGAAATACACATCCCAACGTGCTGGGCGGGTTTCGTTCTTATTAAAATGCAAATAGGGATTGAAAAGCCACAACACGACCAAGGCAATGGAAAGACCTCTGAGCACCGCCGCCAACTTCCATAATGGGTGTTTTGACCATAAAAATCGGTACGCCCACCAAGATAGAATCAGTCCAGCTAAGCCCGACAAAAACCATGCATACGCGGGAACTTGCATTAATTAGAAACGGCAGTATTAACGGGCTAATTGCACCTTGTGGGTATCGGTTCCCCCGGCATGCGTTACTTCAATTAGGTAGGTACCATTGGGCATTGCGCGCATGGGAACCGTAAATTGATTGCCCGTAGCTGCTTGGCTTTCAAATAACAAACGACCGTCGGTGCTAAAAACGCGCACCTCTTGTAAGTTGCTGCCCACCAACTGCAATTCTTGGCCCGAAACGGGATTGGGATACACGCGGGTCGTATTGCGACTCACCGATTGTATGTTCAGACCCCAACGTGCATATACATTGTAAATCAAGGTATCTACGTCATTCGGTCGGTTTTGATCCCAGATTGCGTATTGAATTACGGCTGAATCTGCCGATCCGATTGGGAAAACATCTAATTTCATTTCGGTAGTATCACCGGGCTTGATTGTAGCATAGGATCCAAATTCAGGAAAAT
>JBIKIM010000192.1:0-3688 GCA_044361605.1 Bacteroidia bacterium
CTTTCTATGAGTTTTTTGCATGTGGGTATTTTGAACGGAATTCTTGGATGCATAACGGGTGCCTTGTGGGCCCGAGTAACTTGGCAAAGTTGGTGGCCCGCTGATGATCCAAAATTGAACGGGGTAGCCATCGGTATGTTTATGTATTTCGCGTATTTGGTCTTACGTGCTTCATTAAAAGATGAATATCAAAAAGCAAGAATAGCTTCGGTTTATAACGTATTGATTTTTCCAATTTTCATGGCGCTTATTGCCATAATGCCAAAATTAGCCGATAACTCCTTACATCCTGGTGCCGGTGGTTCGGTAGGATTTAATAATTACGACCTTGATAATACCATGCGCATGTATTTTTATCCTGCAATTATCGGATGGATTGGAATATTTAGCTTCATCGCTATTTTAAGATATAGAATTGAACGACTTCAACAACATCAATTAGACAACGAAAACGAATGAAACGTATCATAACTTTAATCCTTATTTTAACAGGATGGACGCTGCAAAGTTCTCTTTTTGCTCAAGCAGAAACCACCTCAGCGTCACAACAAGCGGCTGAATTTTTAGCTACTAATGCTAAATATCATGTTGTGGTCGCCGTTTTAATCGTCATTTTCGCAGGCTTGGTTGTTTATGGTTTTATCTTAAACCGGAAAATCAGTAAATTAGAAGCCAATCAAAAATGAAACCTCTACACATTGCTCTAATATTGATTGCGGGACTTGGCGTTGCGGCCGTTGTTAGTTTGTATGGAAATACTACCAAGTACGTTTCTTTTGCGGAAGCCCGAGAATTGAGCCAAAATGATTACGGTAAAGATGTTCACGTTGTGTGTCGCCTGAACAAATCCAAGTCTATTAATTACCAGCCCGAAGTTGATCCCAATCATTTGGAGTTTTATGCGGAAGATTCTTTGGGAAATGAATCTCGCGTTATTTTCCTGCAACCCAAACCCCAAGACTTAGAACGAACCGAAAAAATCGTATTAACAGGTCGTTATAAAGGAGATTATTTTCATGCCGAAACTATTTTGAGTAAATGTCCATCAAAATATGAAGACGCACCCGTTAAACAACAAACTGCCGATATCCCAAGAGCTTAAGTAACTTAAAAACGTGAATCTATTCTTACAAATGCCCACTGCGGCAAGCGCCGATATCCTTACTTTTAAAAATGAATGGCTATGGCTCGGCAACTTGGGTCAAGCGTTCATTATCCTTACGTTTATGAGCGCCGTGGCGTCCATGATTTTCTTTTATCAACACGAGAAAAACGGTAATGATGTGTTCAAGAAGGCAGCAAGAACCAGCTTTTTCTTACACGCTTTTTCAGTCGTAGCCATATTTTCGGTGCTGTTTGCCATCATATTTTTTCATCGCTACGAGTATTATTACGCTTGGCGGCACTCCAGCAATAGCCTCCCTGTATACTATATGATCTCCTGTTTTTGGGAAGGCCAAGAAGGTAGTTTTTTGCTTTGGATTTTTTGGAATGCGGTAATAGGATTAGTGCTTATTAAAAATGCCAAAAAATGGGAGAGTCCCGTTATGGCCGTTATTGCCTTCGGACAAGTAGCGCTGAGTTCTATGTTACTAGGTTTGGAATTTCAGGGCGTTAAAATCGGTAGCAGTCCGTTTGAACTGTTGCGTGATGCGCGACCTGATTTTTTAAATATCCCCATTTTAGGCAGTTTAGGCATCGATAATTATCTATCGGTATTTAACGATGGTAATGGACTGAATAAATTGTTGCAAAATTATTGGATGGTTATACACCCTCCAACATTGTTTTTAGGATTCGCATTGGCTATTGTGCCTTTTGCCTATAGCATAGCTGCTTTGTGGCGCAAGGAAGACCGTACGTGGTTACAACCAGCCTTGATTTGGAGTTTGGCCTGTGTGGGGGTTCTAGGAACTGGTATTATAATGGGGGGCTTTTGGGCTTATGAAAGTTTGTCATTTGGTGGCTACTGGGCTTGGGACCCGGTAGAAAACGCCTCGCTTTTGCCATGGTTAATCATGACGTCTGCTGCCCATATGCTGCTCATTTCAAAAAATACGGGCCGACACATGTTTACCTCGCATTTATTGGTGCAATTGTCTTTTTGGTTGGTTCTTTATGCGACCTTCTTGACCCGCAGCGGTATTTTGGGGGAAGCAAGTGTGCATTCCTTTACTGATTTAGGACTTTCAGGACAGCTTTTATTATTCCTATTGGTGTTTATAGGATTAAGCGCTTCGGTTACCTTTAAAAGTGGTGCTCCCCGAAAATGGTTCAACCGCTCTATAATTGGAATTTTTGCCTTGGCCATCGGACTTTCTTTTATCGTACCCGAAGCCAATTTCGCCGCCTATCAGAGTGGATTAAAATGGTTTGGAATTACGGCGTTTTTAGTAGTGGTTACCGCCTTCGTTTGGAATTTGTATGTGGGTCATAAATCGACAATGGACGATGAAAAGTTATCGAGTCGAGAATTCTGGATGTTCCTAGGCGCGATGTTCATCATTTTGAGTCTTATTCAAATTTTCACGGCTACTTCAATTCCGGTCTTTAACAAGTTGTTTGGATTTAGAACCGCAGTTCCTCTAGCTAAAGATTACAATGCCGTTCAGCTTTGGATGGCTATGCCAATTATGTTATTAATGGCAATAGGACAGTATTTTTCGTATCGCCAAACAAACTGGAAAACATGGGCAAAAGATGCGGGTATAACCGCAGTGGTTTCCATTTTGGTGGGTATTTTACTCAATCTCAATTTCGAAATTGAGGGGGCGGCGTTTCTATTGTTTTTGTTTTTGGCTATTTGGTTATCTCTTGGAAACATTCTTTATATATGGAGATTGAAAAAGCTTGGTTTTTTGGCTTGGGGATCTTCAATTTCACATTTTGGTTTTGGTGTCTTGTTGGTAGGCGTTTTGGTTTCTTCCGTAAATAAGAAAGTATTGAGTGCTACTCAAGAAGGCATTCAGCTGGCCCCAGAACAAGATGAAAAAGGCAATTTAGACCAAAAAGGAATACAATTCAATCGCGAAAATCGGATTTTATACAAGGATGTTCCTGCCGAAATGGGAGATTACAAAGTGCGGTATAATAAATTTGTGCAAGGCATAAATTACGATTCCTTGGATAAGTTTTTCTATGTTAGCTTTTGGAATGCCCTTGGTGACACATTCACATTGGTGCCCAAAACCCAAAACAACCCCAAGATGGGATTATTGGCGGAACCGTCTACCCGACACTATATTCATAAAGACGTATTCACCCATATCAATTACGAAAGTGGTATGGATAAAAAAGAGCCCTTTAGTGGTTTTGTGTATGATACGGTGCGATTAGGTACCACATTCACAACGGCTTCGGGCAAATGCCTATTAACCCCGTTGTCATTAGAAAAAACATCCAGTGAATCGGGATTGGTATTGCGTTTGGTATTGGTTGCCAATAGGCTCAATCAAACCGATACGTTGTATCCTCAAATTCGCATCAATGAGCAAACGGGAAACTTAGAAAGCATTTCAGATCAACGCGATGCACTAGGCTTATTTGCGAGTTTGATCAGTTTTGATATAGAAGATCCAGATCCTAATAAACAGAAAATTTCATTTGTAATTCAAACGGGTGAAAAAGAGCCCGTTCGAGATTACATCGTTTTAAAGGTGGTGGAATTCCCCTGGATTAATTTAGTTTG
>JBIKIM010000193.1:0-3682 GCA_044361605.1 Bacteroidia bacterium
ACACCCAATCCAGTTTGTGTGAACTGGGACACGCTAGATCTTAATAAATATGTAACGGTAAATGGTAGTAATGCGGCCGATGTTACAGGCGGCAGGTTTGAGGTAGGCGATGTGAATTACTCCAATAGCCATCCCCGCGCTGGAATGCCATTGCCTCAAGGCCATTTATTCCCACCCAATAAAGGTCCTGGAACATTCAAAATCCGCTATTACAATAACGGTACCGGATGCCTCAAGGTAGACAGCTTCTATGTTTACGTTAACGACACTCCCGATGCGGTATTGCTAACGCCTATGGTTTTGTGTAGCACAGGCCCAACGTTGGATTTGAATTCTCGAATTGATATGCCAAAAACGAAGCCACAAAGTGGAATTCCAACTTGGGTTGGTCCAAACCTTGTGGGATCGGTATTTACACCCGTAACGACCAAAACCTCAGAAGTTGAAGGTCCCTACAATATGAAGTTAGCTTATACAGACAACAACGGTTGTGCGGATACAGAAATATATCAAGTCTTTGTGCGTACCCAACCCGAGATCAATATAACAACATCCAAGCCTTACCCACAGTGTGAGAATACACCTTTCCCAATTCAAAGTGAAAGTAAGTTTAGTTTGAAAACGGTAAAGTGGTCTTTGTTAAACGGTTCAGACGGCAGTATTGATAACTCCAATGCAGAAAACATTGTGTATACGCATGGTGTAAACGACCAAGCCAATAAAATGGCGATGCTGAAAGTCACTACAGTTGCTATACCTAACGATGTTTGTCCGCAAGTGAGCGACTCAATATTGGTGGTAATACATCCGTATCCCGTTTTAGAACCATTAGACCGATTCAATGGTTGCGTTCCATTAGTCACCAATTGGGATGTTACTGAAACGGCAGGTATACCAAGTGGTCAATTGTCATATCGCTGGGTTTTTGGAAACGGAGATTCCAGTACGGCTGCCAATCCTGCGCTTATTATGTATCCAACCCAAGGTATCTACGATGTGCGTGTAACGGTAACCAATAATACACCTGACGGAGGTAAATGTGCCACAACTATTTCTGGACCTCAGCATGTACAGGCTTATCCAAATCCCGATGCATACTTTGAAACAGACCCATCCTATTCAACCACAGTGGCATTGCCTAAATTCACGATGATCAATAAGAGTCGTGTGGAGCAAGCTCCATTTGCGCCTACTTTGAGTTATGTGTGGGATTTTGGAACGCCCGGTGGTGATACAGCGATGAGTGAGAATCCTCGATTTGCATACTCTCGCGATACGGGTGTTTATCGCATCTACTTAATCACGACGAGCAATCAGGGTTGTATGGATACGTTCTCTAGATTGGTGCATATTGGTCCTGATATCATCGTATTCGTACCCGATGTATTCACCCCGAACCAAGAAGGTCCTAATACAAACGAACGATTTAATCCGGTAACTACGAATTTCAAAACGTTCAACATGATGATTTATAACCGTTGGGGAGAAAAGTTATTTGAAACAAGCGATCCTAATTTAGGATGGAATGGTAACGATCCAAAAGGTACACCATGTATGCAAGGGGTATATGTATACCACTTAGAGATTACCTCTTTTGAAGACAAGAAATACACGTACGACGGAACAATCACCTTGTTACGATAAGGGTAGGAGACACTGAAGTAGAATTCACAAAAGGGCTGTATCTAATTAGATGCAGCCCTTTTTTTATAGATTCAATCAAACTCCGCCTGTCAAAAAGAGCTATTTAAGCCTAGATAGTACAAGATTATAGGGGTTGACTTCAATATTTTTAAAGAATTACGCAGGCGAAAAAAATAATTACCCCTTTTTGACATTGATGTATAGTCCTTACTTTCTTTTGGTTTGATTCTAGTTTTTTTTAGTCTAAATTATTGATATGTAATTTTTTTTGTGTACACCTTGTCGGTTGGATTGGGTTCGTATTTGGGGTGAAAACGGCTTGTTTAATAGAACTACTGCCTTGTATGTTTGTACTTTATAAGCCAAAAAACTATTTTTGAGGCAACACGTAATTCAGTTAATGTGTCAATTAAGATGAAACCAATCAAAACAATATGAGAATAAAAATACCAATTTTGCTCTTTTTGCTGAGTTTTTTTTACCTCGGAAACCAAGCACAAGCAACCCATATGATGGGGGCGGACATGAGTTATCAGTGTCTTGGCAACGGAAAGTATAAAATTACCGCAAAAGTTTACCGCGATTGCCGAGGCGTACAACTGAGTAATCCCGATTTTGGAGCCTTTGCAGGATCCAATGGGAGTAATCAGTGTGGTAATGTGAGTCTTACAGGTTTAAAATTAGAAGGTATTCGCGACGTGACGACACGTTGTTCTTCTTCTTCCAATCCGTGTAATCCAAAAAATACTTATGGAACAGGAAAAGGGGTGGAAGAACACACGTTTGAAGCAACTATTGATTTTACCAAATCTCCATTGAGCCAATTTGTGGGTAAATCGTCATGTTGTGAAGTGACATTTTATTGCGGTCAGTGTTGCCGAAACGGAGCAATTACGACCGGAGCGTCCAATGCGAACTTTTACACTACGTGTATGATTAATATTTGTAATATCAACAAAACCGATAACAAGTGTAACAGTTCACCACAGCTTTCCAACGAGCCTGTGGGTTTTTTATGTTGTAACACCCCTTGGTTTTACAATAACGGTGCGGTAGATACGGTTGATTTTGATTCTATTTCATATAACTTGGTAAAAGGTCTTAGCGGTCTGCCTACTACAGCAGTAAATTATTCTTCTCCTTTCACCGAGCGTTATTTTATGACGCCGTTTTGTATTCCCCCCAGCGCTACTAATATTAAGTGTACGCCTAACGTAAACGTAAATCCTCCGCGCGGTATCTATTTTGATGAAGGCAATGGAGATATTATTACAACACCTACCAAATGCGACGAGGTTCCAATTTTAGTTATTGAACAGACGGAATATCGAAAAGATACGACAGGTAAATGGTTGGTTATCGGCCGAACCCGAAGGGACATGCAGATGTGGGTTATTGATGAGTGTGGATTTAATAAGCCTCCTATTATCAAAGGTCCTTTTGTATGGAATTTATGTGAAGGAGAAAAAATTTGCAAGAAGATAAAAATTGAGGATGAGACCTTTACACCGAACCAAACGGTTCCTGATACCGTTTTAGCGACTTGGAATGGTGGTATACCTGGAGCTACGTTTGAAGTGGTAGATCCTACCAAGCGTGAAAAAGAATACGAGTTTTGTTGGGAAACAAAGATTGGTGACGCCTCTGATGTATCGTATACATTTACTGTGAGAGCGACTGACCAACATTGCACACCTCCGATGATTTCTATCCGTTCTTTTAAGGTAAAAGTAAACCCAAAGGCAACAACAGTAAGGAAATACGATACGCTTAAGTGCGGTCGTTTTGCCTTCTCGAGTAAAATCCCTGGTGGATTCAAAGGAACGCCTACCTATAATTGGAGCGTTCGGGATAGCTCCGGAAAAAAAGAATTAAAATTCAGTGGCAAAGCGAGTGATACCATGAATTACTATTACGGTGGAAAGTATATCGTAGTTCATACTATTAACAACTCGTTTAACTGTCCAACCATTTATAGAGATACGGTAGACCTTCCAGCGCCTCCTGTGGTTACGATGGCAACTGCCGATTCGTTTGC
>JBIKIM010000194.1:0-3653 GCA_044361605.1 Bacteroidia bacterium
TAATGGAGAGTCGCTCCCCACTGGTATCTATACCTATTCTGTAACCTCTGGAGGTCGCAGCGAAACAAAATCAATGATGATTGCTCGTTAATAGCCTTAGGTATTTTATTTTAGAAAAAAGGCCGGTTTCACACCGGCCTTTTTTATTTTTGCATCATGAAAACCAATTACAAGTACCACGCTTTAACCGGACTCGTGTTTATAGGCATTGGATTGTTTTTTTTGTGGAATTCCCCAGAAGCGCTTTCTAATAACCCAACAAGTGGGATACAAAAGTATTTACCCGGTGTTGTTATGCTTTGGGGGGGATTCAAATTAATCAACGCCTATCTATTATTCAAAAAGCAAAAAAATGCGTAACGTAAGTCGCGCGGCGCTTTTTTTGAGTGCGCTTATATTGCTGGTGTTGTCGGCGTGTAGCGATATTAGTTTTCAAGGAAAAGCCAATGATGTGCCAACCGCTGGTCAGATTAGAATTGGTTTTGAACCGGGAGATAGCTTTTTAGTAAGCCAATGGTTATATATTTTCCACTCACAATACCCCAAGGCCTCGATAACGCCTGTATTTGAAGAAAAAGAAACCTTAGTGGCCTTATTGCTCGCCGATTCGCTTCAAGGTATTTTTATTCATGATACTTTTAGTAAAGAAGAGCAGAATTGGTTGGCAGACAAAAAAAATGCCACCGTTAATGAAATAGTCATGGGCTCCACGTCGCCCGTATTTGTAGCTTCCAAGAATTCAGAAATCCGCCAGATATCGTTTCAAGATGTTGCGACCTGGAATACGGATCAAATCGAAACCATCGCCGTTCGAAGTCGCAACTGCTCTGAAGAACAAGCTATACAGCGCTACATAAATCGTATCATAGCAGACACCCTTAAACAACAGAAACACCCTTATGGTAAAATCCGGCGTGAAATATTTCCCACCGATAAAGCCATTGTTGAATTTGTAGCCACGCATTCAAAATCGATTGGTATTGTTTCTTTGAATGCCATCGCCGATAAACGCGATTCCCTATCGATGGCATTGCAACAAATGGTGCGCATCGTACCTGTGCAAAATGAAAGAGGCGAGTTTCATTTGCCTTTCCACTCTCAAATTAGTGCCAAACAATATCCAATCATACAGCCTCTTGTTAGTTACGAAACGCAAGGGTATTCGGGTTTGGTAAAAGGATTTGTAATTTACGCCAATAGTCAGGCAGGTCAAGCGCTCTTGCAGAAATCAGGACTTTTACCCGCAAATTACCAAGGACGTAAAATCCAAATCGATATTAATTAATGTCAGATTTTGGTAATTGAGATACATTTTGATTTACTTTTCAAGTTTTTGTAGCATTAACAGAGGAATAATCGAATAATTTCAGTGATTTATGCCCTTCTTAACAATGGTTTAACATTAAATTAGTTTTTTTGCAAGCAAAATGAAAAAATATATAATAAGTGCATTGGTTCTGGTGAGTTCCTTAGCCTCAATGCTATCGGCTCAATCCTTAAAAAAGGCGCAAGTTTATGCCCGTAACGAGCAATATGAAGATGCAGATGGTGAGTTCAAAGCTCTTATTGCTAAAAAACCCAAAGAAGGTCCGAATTATTACTACGCGACTATGAACTTATTCGCCAAAGGGGATTCAATTGCGGCGGTTAAATTAATTGAACAAGGAGGTATAATGGCGCCCAAGTGTCGTATGATTCTTGTGGGAAAAGGATTTATAGCCTTGCGTCAAGGGGACGAAAAAATGGCAGAAAACTATTTCCAGCAAGCCCAAGACGTGAAAAAGAAGCGCCGCGGTGAAATCAATAAAGAAATTGCAGCAGCCTACCTAAACCAACCCTATGCAAGTCCACTGCAGATAATTGAATACGCGAAAAAAGCCAAAGATTATTTGGTTTTGGCTACAGACGATTTTGAAAGTAAGTTATTACTTGGTGATGCGCTTATGTTGATGGATAAAACCGATTTATCCCTTTCTGTGCAGCAATTCATTGTTTCTGGATACCAAGAACCCAACGATCCAAGACCCTTGTTGCGCGAAGCAACAGTTTACAGGAGTGCTAAGAATTACGAACTTTCGAAAGAACGCATACAACAAGCGCTTTCCAAAGACGTCAATTTTGCACCAGCTTACCGTCAACTTGCAGAAGTATACAATTTGTTGAAAGAACGCGACAGTTCGATATTCTATTTTCAGGAGTACTTGAAACGCAACAACAACCTCAGCGCTCGGGTGCGTTACGTTGAGGCTCTTTATCTAAACAGTGAGTTTGATAAAGCGATTTTTGAAGGCAAAGCCCTATTGGCTGAAAACAAAGTGCCTAATATTTATGGGGTTATTGCCTATGCTTATGTAGGTAAGAAAGACGCTAGTTTGGCAGAAATAAATGAAGGATTGAAGTTCTTCGATTTATATGAAAAAGAATACGTAGCTCCGCAAAACCGTTCTTTAATGAATCGGGAAATGTATTTTAAAGCCAACTTATTGTTCAGAGGCAAGCAATACGAGTCTGCTTGGAAATTATTTGACAAAGTATTATCCGATACCCTAAGGGCTACCTTTACCATGTATGATGCCGTTAAAGACATGTACTATGAAGTTGGCAAAGAGGCGCAAAAGTTGAGTGCTTCCCTACCTAAAAATGATTCTACTATAGAAGGACAAACCGAAAAGATCAGAATTGAGAAATCAAAGTATGATGCATATAACAACGCCTACAAGACTTTAGAGTTAAAACGTCGTAAAAACGGCGACACGTTGAATTTGGTCGATTTGTTTTACGAAGCGCGTTCTTTGAGTTTTATGGACCGCAATCAAGAAGCCTTGGCCGTTTACCAAGAAATAGTGGGTCAGGACTCCAATTACATTTCTGGATATTATTTGATTGCAACCACTACCGCTTTGTTAGATCCAAGTGATAGCAGTGGAAGGGTAACGCAAGCCTATGAAAATTGGATGGCGCGTTTAAGTGAAGAACAGCAAGAAAAATTCAAGAAGGATATTGAAAATGCCTACCGTAACTTGGCCTATTTTGCACAAAAGAATAAAGATTTTGTGAAGACCAGTTATTATTACGGAAAAGTACTTGAAGTAAATCCTGATGATGCCGCTATTATTGATGTGAAAGCCCGTATCGATGATTACTTGGTGAAGCTTCGTGCGCGTGAAGCAAGAATGCAAAACAAGAAATAAGATTTATTGACATATAAAAATAAGAAAAGCCCTGTTTTGCGGGGCTTTTCTTATTTTTGAAAATGAGCTGTCGGGTTTTCGCGTTTTGTTTAATGGTATGGGGAAGTGGGTTGAACGCACAAAATGCGCCTTTAAGCAAGGTTGTTTGGTTTCACAATAACCAAGTTGATGTGGGCAGTCTAGTTCGAACGCATGAAAAGGCGGTAGCAATTTTACCGTCTATGGGTTTATGGGAAATAACTTCAGATCAAGAGGCGCAAGAAGCTTTATATTATCAGGCAGATCGCTATTGGGAAACCTTGAAAGAAGTAAAAATGTGCCATTGGAATAGAACCGTTACCAAAAGGATTTCCCCCAATGATGCTTTTTATGGAAATCAACCTTATTTAGGTCATATAGGATTGGAAACGGTTTGGAACTACCAAAAGAATGGCGTTAACAAGCAAGGCGATACCTTAGTAA
>JBIKIM010000195.1:0-3640 GCA_044361605.1 Bacteroidia bacterium
GTCGTGTTTACGTCGTTAGGGTTGAGACATCGAAATACATCGAGTTGGCTCAATACGCCATCAAATGAGGGTTAAGGAAATACAAAGCACCCAGAATCCTTGGTTTAAGGAAGTGAAGAACCTGATTGATAACAATCGGTTTCGCAAAAAACAGGGTCTTTTTACCGTTGAGGGTTTTAAGGAAATCGGCTTGGCTTTACAAGCAGGATTTGTAATTAAACATATTGCTTTTGTTGTTGAGAATGTTAACATGGCCGTTGATTTTGAGCATTTAGACCTACCGAATACGGTAGAATGGGTGTCATTGTCTGCCCCGTTGATGTCTGAATTATGCGTTCGAAACGAAGCAAAAAATGCACTGGCTGTTTTTGAATGGAGGGAATTACCTGGCCGGAATCATTCGGATGCTGCTGCCATTATTATCGTCGAAAAAGTAGAGAAGCCTGGGAATTTAGGGGCTATTTTGAGGTCGGCAGACGCCTCGGGTATACATGAAGTATGGCTTTGCGATGCGAATGTAGATCCGTTTCATCCGCAAGTAATTCGAAACAGTTTGGGAACTGTTTTTCACGTGCCTGTAAAATCGTATTCGTTTGAACGTTGTTTGGAGCGCATAGCCAATGAGCAACTTCAACTGTATACTACGTTTATGGATGATGCCCATGTTATGTACGAAGCCAATTTTAAGCAACCGTTTGTGGTTGTTTTGGGCACCGAACACGAAGGCGTAAGCGAGCGTTGGCGTGGGTTGGGGCAGAACGTGCAAATCCCAATGCTCGGGGCGATTGATAGTTTAAACGTATCGGTGGCGTCGGCGGTGTTAATGTATGAAATGGTTCGCCAACGTCGAAAATAAAAAGTTCTTTATCTAAATTTACACCTCTAATTTCAAATTTTATTTATATTTGATTGTATATCATGAAAATAAGCGTTATTTTTTCGTTGTTTGTTGGGATTACTTCAGTCCTCAACGCCCAAGATACCCTCCGAGTGTCGGCTCCCGATACATTGCGGTTTCACAAAGTGGTCTCCGGACATGATGCTGCGGTTGAAAGTTTAACCTTTTCCCAAAATGGGGCCTTTTTTGCAACGGGTTCTTGGGATCGTAAAGCGCGTTTGTATGCGGTTGATACGTTAAAGAATTATACGTTTCTCAGAGAGTTTTCCAAACACCAAGCGGCCATTACCTCAATGGATATCAGTGCGGATAATAAGTATATCGCAATAGGTTCAAAAGATTTTACGTTTAGTGTATTCGAAATGGCCACGGGTAAATTGCGGTTTATTTCGCGCGATCATACCAATGCCGTTTCTCAATTGTTTTTTGATCCCACATCTGCTTTTTTGATTTCGGCTTCCAGTGATGGAACCGCGCGGGTGTATCGGGTAGTAGATTTTGAGCAAGCAAAACCAAATTCTTTAGCACTGCGTTACAGTGCGAAAATCAACGGGGCACAATTATCACCTTCAAAGGGGAAGTTTTTACTGGCATGCGACGATTCTAAAGTAGTGGAAATAAATGTTAAAGGAGCAGTTTCAGCTGCGTTTTTGGGACATTCGGCTCGCGTTGGATGTATAGACGTATCGCATGATAATAAGTTCATTGCGAGTGGTAGTGATGATAAGACTATCCGAATTTGGGATTATAAAAGCAAACAGGTGCGTTATGTTTTAGAAGGGCATGGTTGGAATATTACATCGGTGCATTTTTCAAAGGACGATCGGTTTTTGATTAGCTCTTGCAATAACGGTGAGGTCAAGATTTGGGATTTGCAAAACGGGAAAGAAGCAGCTCATGTGCCTATTTTCGGAACGAATGCCCGAGAAGCTAAATTTTCTCCTGATATGAAGTCAATAGCCGTTGCTACACTTCAAAAGAAGCCTCCTTACGGGGCGATTCTTTATCATACGCCTTACGAAGTGGTGGTTCCTAAGAAAGCGGGTCCTGCGGGCTCTAAGAATGCTAAGAATCCGGCTGCTGCGGGTACAAAACCTGCCACGGGTACAAAGCCTGCTGCGGGTGTAAAGCCTGCCGCGCCAGCGACAAAGACTGCTGCGCCAGCGCCAAAGCCTGCTGCTCCAGCGGTAAAACGCTAATGGTGTGCCTATGTAGGCAAAGCAGCCTATAGTTCCGGTAGTTTTTGTGCGTTCAGTCGGTAAAGGGTAGGTCCTGTTCCTATTTGGCAAAGCAGCCTGCAGTTCTGGTAGATTTTGAACGGTCAGTCGGTAAAGGGTAGATCCTGCGCCTATGTAGGCAAAGCAGCCTACAGTTCCGGTAGATTTTGAAAGGTCAGGTTTTGTGCGATACAGAATATATCAAATCCTGTATGACACTATTGATCGGTTTAGTATCTTTGAAGCCTTATGAGTGATGCATTAAATAGTTCAAAAGCACCTGAACCCGTTGGATTGTATCCACACGCCCGTCGCGTAGGTGATTTGTTGTTCCTTAGTGGCGTAGGTCCTAGATCGCGTGGCACCAAGGAAATACCCGGCGTAACCTTGGATGAATCAGGTTCCATTGTTTCCTATGATATTGAAATTCAATGTCGGTCGGTTTTTCAGAACGTACGTTGGATTTTAGAGGATGCAGGGTCTTCCTGGGATCAAATGGTAGACGTAACCGTGTTTTTAACCAATATGAAAGACGATTTTAAAACGTATAACCGTTTATGGGCTGAGTATTTTGGTGACAATCCTCCGTGTCGAACCACTCTTGAGATCAACTGCTTACCCACGCCCATCGCTATTGAGTTGAAAGTGATCGCCACAGTGGGCGGTGCGTAACTCCTAGAATTTGGGTGCCTTAAATGGATTATTTTCGATATTAAATGTATCTGGGTATCCATATCGACGTTTTTATCGATTATCTGTCTAAGAATAGGCGTATGAGTCTTCATACAGCCGTGGCTTATCGCAACGACTTGGAACAGTTTGGTATCTATTTGGCTCAATTGGGAAATCCTACTTTGGTACAATTAAAGTCAAACCATGTGCGTTTATGGATGAGTGATTTGATGCAAAACGGCATGAGTACCCGGTCGGTGAATCGAAAATTATCAACCTTGCGTAGTTATTTCAAGTACTTACGAAGCGAAGATATCATGACGCACAACCCAATGACCAAAGTGGTGCCTCCTAAAACCGCCAAGCATTTGGTAAAAGACATTCCTGCGCTGGACCTAGAAGCATTATTTGCACGATTTCCATGGGAAGAAATTGAAACGGGTTATCGAGATCGTTTATTACTCCTCATGTTATACGCTACGGGTATGCGGTTGTCGGAATTGATCAACTTAAAACGGGGCGATATTGATTTTGCACGGAATGCCTTGCGGGTTTTGGGGAAGCGCAACAAAGTGCGGGAAATACCCTTGCATTCAGAACTTGCAGACGGATTGTCGCATTTTTTGACAAGTCACAATGCCGAATACGTGTTCGTTCTTAAAAATGGGTCCCCATTATATCCTGTGTTTGTATACCGCTTGGTAACGAGGTATTTAAATTTGTTCTCTAGTGCTGCTAAAACCAGTCCGCATGTACTGCGACATTCCTTTGCTACCCATATGTTGAATAACGGCGCCCAGCTAATGGCCATCAAAGATTTATTAGGACATTCTAGTTTAAGTGCGACGCAGGT
>JBIKIM010000196.1:0-3627 GCA_044361605.1 Bacteroidia bacterium
TTACCATACAAGCAACAGTGAATGTGGTAGACGCAAATTCTAATATTTATACATGGTCCGAACCTGTATCGGGAAACGACAGTTCCTATAAGATTGCGGGTAATTGGACGCCCACAAGAACAACTCCTTCAACAGACGATGTTTTGGTAGTAGATTTAGCGCAAAGTACCACACGCAATACCACTATTTTCATGGATGGTGTTAACGATGATATTGATCAGTTTTTTATTTTCCCCTATAACAATGTAACCTTCAAATGTTCTACCTCAACTAACGCAGGAGATTGGACCATTGGTAAAGCTACATCGACAGCGGGTGATGATTTCAAATTAGACACGTTAGCCGGAATACGCATCGACGGCGGTACTTTAGACCTAAATTTAGTTTCTGGAAACACAGCCATTTTAAGATCCAAACTAAGTGTGTTATCGGGAACTCTTAACGTGAACGGACCTGGTATTGTAACCCATAGAGGAGACATAGCGGTTAACGGTGGAACTCTGCGTTATAAGTCATCTGCCTTAACCACCCTGAATTTGGCGGGTACCAATACCAAATTAACAGGTACCGGCGGAACTCTTTACATCGATTCCACTGTTAATGTGGTTATTGGTAACGGCGCAGCATCGACTTATACTTTAGAACGAATATTGCCCATTATTTCGAACCTAACCTTGCGTACGAATACCACCCTCGTCTCTAATGCTCCAACGTCTTACACATCCGTAAGTGCCATCAATGCATGGACGCCCTTTTTGCAACTAAAGGCAACGGCAAAAGCCAATTCAACTGCCCACGGACAGCTTGCTACCTTACCGTCTGGTGCGTCTATAACCAATGGTGCCCAATTTGAAATATACAACAACAAGCAACGCGCTTACAGAGCCTTTGGTATTCCCTTGCAAAATGGCACTGTAATTCCTCAGTTTACCGATGACATTGAAGTAACCGGTACCGTTACCGGAAGCAATGCCAATGAATTTTCTACTACGTGTTCTTTTTGCACTCATTCCATTTTTCAGTGGAATGAAAGCACTAGCGGATGGACGCCCTATGCCTCAGGCAACGATGTAACGAACATTCCATTGGGTAGGGGCACACTAACCTTCTTCCGAGGCGCTATCGGGAATGGATTAGGCGATACTACGGTGGTCGCTAACGAGCAAATCATCGACTTTAAAGGGGAACTTACAGAAGGTAATGTTAATGTGGTACTTAACAACAGTGGAACCGGAACTCTAAAAGGATATAATTTAATAGGAAACCCCTATCCCTGTGCCATTGACTTACGTCAGGTTTACGAATCCAATAAAACCAAAATTTTGCCTCGCTTTTACTTTTACGATGCCATTGCCCGCCGTTATAACGAGTGGGATAGCGTAACGAGCAACAATACCCCTACTTCCCCCAAGAAGAATGGAACCACTAAATTCCAGAATCCAGGCGCCGGGGTAAAAAAGGAAGCCCGAATATTAGACGCCGGTGGAGCGGTATTCTTCGTAGTAGGAACTAACAATGCCACGGAAACTATCACGTTCAACGAGAACCACAAAGAACGTGGTTTACGTTCCTCAACCAAACATTTCTCCTCTGGAGTGCAAGAAGAAGCAGTTTACCCCTGCAATGAAATCAAAGGTGAGTTGCGTTACCAAGACGCCACTTGGACAGAAAGCGATGGTTTTACCATGGAATTTGATATCGACGGGGGAAATTCCGACGGCGACATTTACGACATGAACAAGTTGTATGCCGGGTACATGGGATTGGGCACGCTAACCGCTAATAACACATGGCTTTCGATTGACCGCCGCAATAAAATTGCCGAAATTGGAGAAACCAAGTCTGTTCCGTTAAAGGTGGCGTATCCTAAAGAAGGTCCTACCGCTATGGAATTGGGCTTCAACTTCTGCAGCGAAGGAGATCCAAACTACAAAATCCAGTTGTTCGACAAAACCAATAACACCGCTACAGAAATCTCCAATGGCACGGTTTATACTTTTACGGCATCAAATGCGGAGGAGAAAAAAGCCAATCGTTTTGAGTTACTTTTCACTGGAATCGAAAAACAGAACAGCAATATGGCCATTAACCCTACTGCATTCTCTGTATTCCCGAATCCATCAGAAAATGGCGTTTTCTACATTTTAAACAATAGCCAAGCGATCACTACGTTTTGTAAAATTTATAACCTAAACGGACAATCAATACGTGAAATTCCTTTAAACGCAAACGACAACATCGAAACCATCGATTTGACCTCGCTCGATAAAGGACTTTATTTATTGAATATTATTTCTAATCAAAAAACACAAACACAAAAAATACAAATTCAATAACCAACGATGAATTCCATTTTTAAGATCATTTCTCTTATTGCATTTTTTACGAGTAGCCTATACGCACAAACGATTAAATCCATTTCTATACACGGGGCGTTAAAAAAACCCAATGGACAGGATTTTGAGCTTGAATTTTACTCATCTACCGACGGCACGGCCAACAAATCAAACATTGTGGCAGTTACCCTATCGATGAATAAAACGAAGGGAGAATATATCGTTTTTGACCAAACAGGGACATCGACAAATTGGGAAGTTAACCAAGCAAGTAATCCAACAAGTAACTCTTGGAAAAACCTTTGTCATTCCATCAAAGAGAACGACAATGCCTGCAGCAATGATTGTGAAGTAACCTACTACCTACGTCACGTTGGAACCACAACTGGTACTGAAACTAATACCATAAAAATAGCCGTATCTAGTGATAAACAAAACGGTGCTTGTACCTATTCTAGCACAGGGGTAATCAATATTGATGCCACGGTGAACAAAGTGAGTTCTACCGGAATTTACACTTGGTCTGAACCCCAAACTGGAACCGATAGTTCATATAAAATTGCGGGAAATTGGACCCCTACGCGCACAACCAAAAAAACCGATGATGTGCTCGTCGTTAACTTGGCTACTAATCGTACTCGGAGAAACACCACCATTGATATTTCGAATCTTACCGAAACGATTGGACAGTTTAAAATATTCCCCCACAATAACGTAAGCTTTAGGTGCACGGCCAATACCGCATGGACCGTCGGGAATAGCACCTCTTTAACGGGAACGGATTACACAGCCAACGATAGTTCATACATTCGTAAAACCGGAACTGGAAAACTCGAAATTATCATCCCCAATAACAATTCCCTTGATATCGACGGTTCCATAACCACCGTAGCCGGTGATTTGTTATTCTCCGGGGCTGGTAGTCATAATATTTCAGGAAATATCAATACCGTTGGTGGGTTGCTCAACTTTACCCCGAGCAGCGGCTCCAATACCCTCTTCTTAGACGGTAAAAAACAAGTCCTATCGGGTAACAGCATTGTAAGTGGCAATCCTACCTTATATATAGATACCAATTTTAACGTTACGGTTGGCACTACCGCTACTAGTCCCGTAGATACCCTAACCCTGCAGCGCACCTTGCCTATTTATTCTGTTTTGACATTACGTGCTGGAACACGAATCTTATCCAATAACCCTTCGTCTAACACCGAAGCCGCCTGGCACGCATGGGAGCCTTTTCTCCAAATCAAGGCCATAGAATCCAACAAAGCGATTAAACGGGGTCAAT
>JBIKIM010000197.1:0-3619 GCA_044361605.1 Bacteroidia bacterium
TACCGTAGCCCTAGGAAAAAACTATGTTTTAATGCCGTTTTCTAGACAAACTAGTGGATATACATACAAAGTGGTGGCTGCGTTTGATACCACAGAAGTCTATATTAATGGAACATTAGCCGAAACCATACTCAAAAAAGGCCAATGGATATATCGCAATGTAGCTACCGAAGTGGCAGTAAACATAAGAACCTCTAAGCCTGCGTATGTTTCTCAATACATGAAGAATGGTGCCTGCAACGGTTGGGCCAGTAGTAATAATGGAGATCCAGCTATCTTTATTTCTCCAGACGTGAATCAACGACTGATTAAAACCACTGTGGGTACCGCTACCACGAGTAATATGCGCACCCATTTTGTTAATATATTAGTAGACCGCACGGCAAAGGCGACTGTTAAATTGAATGGGGTATTTTTGAATGCCAGTGTATTTACCGATGTTACTACAACGTTTGGTAATTTCTCCTATGCGCGAGTAGCCGTAGTTAATCCATCATCCAATACCGTTGAATGCGAAACTGGTTGCTTTGTAGTGGCCTATGGAACGGGCGATTACGAGAGCTACAGCTATTCGGCAGGCGCCTTGTTTGAAAGCGTTGAATACGATTTTACGATAGCACGTAAAGGCAAATGTCCGAGCGAACCGGTTAAGTTGGTTTCGAAAGTGGATAAAAAGAAGGTTAAAGCGATCAAATGGAACTTCGGAGACGGATCTCCAGAAGAATCGGGAGATTCGGTAATTCACAAGTTTTCTAAAGTAGGCGTATATTATGTATTAATGAAATCGGTAGTGGCGAATGCATGTAACAAAGACGATACAATCATTAGAAGTAAAATCATAAGCGTATTGCCAGGTCCTATTTTTGATTTTCCGGATACCACAATACAATGTGCGAATACCTTGAATGTTACCATGAAGGCCCCGGTTTCTGTTAAGTACCTATATACGTGGCAAGACTCGTCAAGAAAAAGCACCTTTGATGTGTCTAAAGATCAAAAGGTTTGGCTTCGGGTAGTAGATACTGCCACCGCATGCACCGCGGTTGATTCGAGCTATGTGATGCGCGCCAATATTGTAGTAGCTGGAATAACCGGAGATTCTGTGGTACAATGTAGTAAAGAAAACTACTTCCGATTGTCGGACAAATCTACCTATAAAAACGACGTATGGAAGTTTTCTAGATGGGAAACGATCAAACAATCAACCTTCGAATACGTGAGTCGTGATTCGTTTACCTTTGATATTGCGTACGATTCTGTAAGTAATAATGTATTACGATATATTGTAGAGACCAAAAAAGGATGTCGAGATACCCTTGATACATTGTTGGTGGTGCACCCGTATCCTAAAGCAAAAATGGTATTGCCATTCTCAGTTTACTGTCAGAATGCTACGTCGGTATTTGTAGACGCGTCTACCTCACCAACCGGTCGATACACGTCGTATTGGTCCTTTAGCAAAGGGGGTGCAGATACGAACTTCTTGGCCCGCACCGATAGCAGTATTCGCTATCAGTTTTCCGATTCAGGTACTTTGGGTATACGTCTTATAACAGAAACGGATTATGGATGTCGCGACACATTGGATTCAACATTTGTGGTCAATCCGATAGCCGTGGCAAAAATCGGAACGAGAACCTTGCAAAAATGTTTTAAACAGAATGAGTTCGAGTTAAGCGATAACACTATTTATGGGGGACTTTTCGATAACCAATGGTTTGTCGATGGCAAAGTTTACAACAAACAGGGTACCTTTAATGTGTCATTCAAGGATACGGGTAAAAAAGTATTTTCCTTAATTACCATCACAGATGTAGGATGTAGGGATACCACCACCGCTTCATTATTTGTGGCCCCAGAACCTAAAGCTATTTTGGCGGTAACAGATTCCAGTCAGTGTTTTAAGTCCCACTTTTTCAAATTGGAATGTAAAAGTACCGCACCTAAAAATGCGACCTTAAATACGCGTAGCGATTGGTTGTTCCAAGATGGCACCAATGCGTTTGCCAAAATTATCCCGAATAAAACGATGTCTGCCCCCGGTACCTATTGGGTGCGGTTAATCGTTGGAACTACCGATGGTTGTAAAGACTCGGTTCAGCGTTTATTGAATGTATTTAACGAACCAGATGCGGATATTACCCCGGACAATGCCACGCAATGTTTAGACGGGAATACCTTTACTTTTAAAAGCAAGAACCCATGGAATGTTACCGGTAAGACGGTAACGCATTCTTGGAATTTAGGCGATGGAACGGTTTCAAACCTTAGCGAAATCTCACACATTTACGCGGGAATTGGTACCTATACTATTAAACACGTGATTCGGACGCAGGACGGTTGTCGCGATAGTGCGATAACAGAAGCCTATGTGGTGAGCAGTCCTGTAGTTGATTTTATAACGAATAAAGACACTGCCTGTTTGTATTCACAAGGTTTTAATTTGACGAATACGACAAGTTATGCGGGAACCTTCACCAATAAATGGTCGTTTAGCGATGGATCTTCGGAAAACACCCTCAACGTGTCGAACAAAAAGTTTGTAACGCCGGGATCTAAATCGGTAAAATTGGTTGTGACTACCGATAAAGGATGTAAGGATTCTACTACTAAGCCCATCAATGTGTTCAGTGTGCCCCAAGCACAATTTAGCACGAATGTAAAAACACAATGTATCAACAATAACGTGTTTACGTTTGTAAATAGCACCTTTGAAAATGGCAATCCTGGGTCCAAATACGATTGGGCTATTGTTGGGAAGTCTCCACTAGTTTATACAGGTAAGGACATCCCCAATCAAACATTAACAGATACCGGCTGGCACGATGTGTACTTATTGGTAACCTCACCCAATAATTGTGTAAGTAGTTTCCAAGACCGTATTTACGTTGCAGAATTGCCACAGGTAAGTATTACGGGTCGCGATGGTTGTCAAGGCGAACCCTTGCAATTCGGACATACGTTAATCCTAAATTCGGGAACTCCTTCTTTCTCTTGGGAATTCGGAGACGGCCGCACCGCTTCGGTAGGAAGTCCTTTGCATACGTATGCAACTTCCGGAAGTTTCACGGTTAAGTTAAGGGTTACCAGCGATAAAGGTTGCGTGGGAACGGCTATGGATTTGCCAGTACAGATATTCACCAAGCCGAATGCCAGCTTTACGTCGGAATATTTGTTATCTAGGGGAATGGAAACAGATTGGAAGTTCAACTTTACGGGTAACGGTGCCGATCAGATTAATTGGAAATTCGAAGACGGTCAGAACGACTTTGGCTTGGCCCCCGTGTTTAAAACATTTAATACAACAGGAGATTTCAAGGTGCGCTTGTATGCGAGTACAGCCAATGGATGTCGCGATAGTGCCATCAGCACGATTTTCTTGAAGCCCGAATTGTTGATGTGGTTGCCCAATGTGTTCACGCCTAATGTGGATGGGTTGAACGACGATTTTGGCCCAAATTCTACCTTCGGATTGGAACGTTATTCCTTTAAGATTTACGATCGTTGGGGAAGTAAAGTATTCGATACCGATAATCCTGCAAATCGCTGGAGTGGTTTAGACCCAGATGGTAAGCCGATTATGGAAGGCGTGTATGGATACGAGTTGCTATTCCGGTAC
>JBIKIM010000198.1:0-3569 GCA_044361605.1 Bacteroidia bacterium
TATAGGTTTCCCTATAAGGTTCAAAACTCATACCGCCGTGAATAAACAACTGTAAGTTGGGCCAAACCTCATGTATATGTTCCTTCCCAGTTATCTCAAGTATCCGATTCAACAAAACCATGGTCCAAGTTGGGGCCCCAGAAATACTCGTAATATTTTGTTTAATGGTGGCTTGCGCCATTTTTTCAACCTTGTCTTCCCAATTATCCATGATCGCAATATTCAAATCAGGTGCGCTCTTATAATTGGCCCAAGAAGGCATATGGAACATCAGTATGGCGCTTAAATCGCCCACAAATGCCTTACCATTCATTTCATTCATTTTGTGTGTTCCACCGATAAGAATTCCTTTACCGTCAAAAATATCCGCATCCGGATAAAAGGCATGAAACTGGGTAAGCGCTTCTTTGCTGCCTTTGAAGTGATTGTGTTCGAGGGATTCGTACGAGATAGGAATAAACTTGGATTCATTACTCGTAGTGCCCGAACTTTTAGCAAACCACATAATATCGGCGGGCCATAATAATTGCTGTTCGCCATCCATAGTACGACGTATAAAGGGTTTTAACTCTTCATACCCCACAATTGGCAAAGCACTTCGGAATTCTTCATACGGTATTTCTGATTTAACCCCATAATTATGTCCGTATTCAATGCGACTTAGCTTATCCGTAAAAAAAGCCAATAACTCTTCTTGGTTTTGACGCGCTTTACCGGCGAACTCCCATAACTCCTGGTGTCTTTGCTTGAAATACCAACCGATTGCGCTTGAAATCATAGGAATCTAAAAATGAAAATGCACATTTATTTTAAAATCATTACGCGTTTAATTCCGTTTTATCAACGACCCCATCTCGCAATCGTATAATACGTTTTGCGTGTTGTGCAATATCCTCTTCGTGGGTAACTAACACAATGGTATTACCGCCGTGATGGATTTCCTCAAAAAGCGCCATGATTTCATGACTGGTTTTAGTGTCTAAATTACCCGTTGGTTCATCGGCCAATAAAATACTCGGGTTATTGACCAATGCGCGGGCTATTGCGACGCGTTGGCGCTGTCCCCCTGATAGCTCATTGGGTTTGTGGTTCATCCTATCACCGAGACCCACTTTGTTTAATACTTCTTTTGCGCGTTCCTCGCGTATTTTTTTAGGTATGCCTGCATAAACCAAAGGCAAGGCTACATTTTCAATGGCGTTCATCCTGTTTAATAGATTGAACGTTTGAAATACAAATCCAATTTCTGCGTTTCGGACTTCACTTAGCGCCGAATCCGTCATTTTGCTTACCTCCTTGTCATTGAGCCAGTAATCGCCGGTAGTAGGCGTGTCTAAACAACCCACAATATTCATAAGCGTACTTTTACCAGACCCGGATGGCCCCATGAGGGCTACGTACTCGCCTTTTTCTATTTTAAGATTAATTCCTTGAAGGGCAAAAACTATTTGTTCGCCTAACTGATAGCGTTTGGTAACTTGCGCGATATCGATTAGCGATTTAATCATGTTGGTCAATAACTTTGGGCGCTCTAAAGAAATCGCTGTCACGCTTGGGGGCATTTTTCAACGCTTCTTCTTTCGATATGGTCTGTATTACTACGTCACTGCGCAAAACTGTGTGTGATTCACTCATATAAATTAGCGGCTCCACCCCGGTAGTATCGACTTGTTGAAGTTGCTCACACATTCCCAAAATATTCTCTAAGTCTTGACGGATGTGTTCCCGTTCTGGCCCTTCAAAAGACAAACGTGCAAGCTTGGCTAACGCCTCTATTTTTTCATCCGTTATTTTCATATAATTTGGGCTTTAATTAAATCCTTATTAATAATCGAAAAAACTGTATCCGCTAGCGCTTTCGCATCGTCGACGGTCAAGTCTTTTGTGGGTATTGGGGCGTGCACCCGCATTCTCATTTTACCGGGCGACATAAAATTGGTAAACACATTAAACCGTTTCGTATTATCAAAAATAGTAACGGGTACTACAGGCAATCCTTTTTCAATGGCTAATTTGAAAGCCCCTAATTTGAAGGGATATTTCATAATCGGCGCATTATCAGGAATCCGACCTTCGGGGAATATAAGCAAGCTGGCCCCTTTATCTAGTTTATCGCCTGCTTTCAGGAACGCCTCGTGAGAATTTCGCAAGCTTTCCCGTTTTACCGGTACATCGATAGTTCGAAACCAAATACCGAACAAAGGAATCTTACTTAACTCCATTTTGGCCATAAAAAAATTAAACGTTGGGAGGAAGCCCCCCATCAATATTATATCTAGGTAGGAAGAATGATTGGCGCAATACACATATTGTTCTCGGGGATTGATACGTTGCTCGTAGGTAATATCTGGAAACATTCCCGTAAGTAAACAGACCAAATGTGCCCAAAATTTGCGGATTTTATCGGCGTAATAATAGGTACTTTCTCGAGAAAGGAGAACCCAGAATAAAGGATATAGAATTAGGAATAGACTGATGAATATCAATCCATAAAACCCCATGTATATATATCCCAAATACCGTTTGATCATTATTTCTTCTTTGCAATATATACCAACAAAGTAATAATCATACCCAAAGACAGATACATCTGTATTTCAAAGCTCGCATACGTGCCCACTTTAAGTTTTTCTTCTAAGTTAGAAATCGCCAACTCTCTTTTCTCTTGTTTTTTAACAAGGGTAGTTAATGTGACGTCTTTAGCTATATACGCATCAATAGCCCCAATTTGCATTGTTTTAAAGTGCTGAAATCTTTCGATTTGATTTGTTTGAATATGTTTGTAAGCCGCTACGTTACATAAAGCAGCAATTAACGACATCGTTAAACTAGCAAAAAGGATTTTACCCAAAGTTAGGGGCTTGTTTTTAGGATCTACAACCGCGTTTTTGGAAGGTTTTTCTTTAAGGACACTGTTCGATTCGGCTTGCGCATTTTCGGTAGATTCCAGAATGATTTGTTTGACTAGGAAGTACACGCCAAAACAGAGTATAAAGATGTTGGCTAAGGTGGGAATCGCTGACAACGCATTCCGATGCATGTACAATTGATTAAAGAAATTGATCAGTACCATGCTGGCACTTAAAGAACCAAAAGCAACACCATAAATCAGCACACGTTTCAACATGTTAACAAAGGTACGGAGGAAATAATTTTTTAGGGTAGGAAAATCAGGTCAAAGAAAAGGCCGGTTTTCACCGACCTTCCAATGGGTTAAGAGTCACCTATGATTCTTCGCTTTCGTCGGGGCGGGTATACTCGTCGAAATTATATTCGGGGAGCAGGTTGGATTTCACATGGCCAATCGTTTCATTCAGCGCATCGGCAAACTTATTAAAGTCTTCCTTGTATAAATGCAATTTGGTTTTGGTGAAGGCGCCATCGTCGAAGCGACTACGTTTACTCTCGGTGATGGTGATATAAAAGTCGTTATTTCGAGTGGCTTTCACATCAAAAAAATACGTACGTTTACCCGCCCTCACTCTGCGAGAGAAAATGTCTTCTTGGTGATCTTGATCTTTGTAGTTGTCTTCATTCATAGGCATACCTTTCGATTTTGGTTCTTAAGC
>JBIKIM010000199.1:0-3558 GCA_044361605.1 Bacteroidia bacterium
TTGCCAATCGCATTATTGAAATCACCCCCAAGGGTATTATTGATAAACACATGAAATACGAAGAATATGCCGATTCGGCTGAAATTCAAGAACGCCGTAAGGAACTATACGCTTAAACAACCATGAAATACGCTATACTATCAGGCGCTTTGATCGCCTTCGCTTTGGGTTCTTGTGGAGAATCCGAGCCAACGGGCGAATTGCCCAAAACCCAAGAAGATTCATTCAGTTATGCCGTTGGTGTTAACATCGGTCAGAGCTTGAAAACCAAAGGTCTCGACAAAATTTCTATCAGTGGCTTCGTAAAAGGCTTGCGTGATGGAATGGCTCTTGATTCTAATTTTGCCTTGACAGAAGATCAGATGGCTCGCATTCAACCCGATTACATTGCATCGGTTCAAGCGGGAAAAATGAAAGAAATTCAAGCCGTAACCAAAGCTAAGTTGGCAGAAATTGCTAAGAAAAAAGGAGTAAGTGCCTTGCCTAGCAATGCCTACTACGAAGAAGTAGAAGCAGGTGCCGGTAAGTCCCCACAACCTTTCGATACCATCGTATGCCGTTTCTTAATGAAAGATGCAGCGGGTAATGTGCTTATCGATAACATGAGTAACGAACAACCCTTCCGTGGCGAATTAGCCGGATTGCGTTTAGCCCCCTTAGAGGAAGCCTTTCAAAAAGCATCTGCAAAAGGTAAGTTCAATTTGTACATTTCAAATGAATTGCACCCCCGTTTGGTAGATCCACAGGGCGATTTTAAAAATCGTTATGGCATTTCTATTTTTGAGGTTACCCTTTTGGATGTGATTCCAGGCGTTGCCAAAAAAGATTGATTTAGTTATAAATTTCATCAGAAGGCCTTTGTGAAAACAAAGGCCTTTTTTGTTCCAACTACACTTGTTTACTTTAGCGACGTGCAATACTACTTTTATGAAAATTAATTTAATGTAATTAAAATGGTATTAGTCTTTTTTTGGCACTGTTTTTGAACCAATTAAATGTAATTTCGTAATCCTTATGTCGCTTTATTTTCGCATTTTGTTTCTCTTACTGCTTCTTGGCGGAAACAAATTACGCTTGAATGCCCAATGTTCCGCTCGGTTTAGTCATGATACCGTGAGTTGTAGCGGACAGAATGTTGTATTTACGCCTAATTCGCAAGTTAGCGGGAACCAATACGATTGGAATTTTGGCGATATCAGCTCGGGTACCGCTAATTTTGATACATCCGCTGTGACTTCGCATACCTTCGCAAAATCTGGCTATTTTACGATTACTCTTATTATAACGCGCGGTAGCACGTGTCGCGATTCGGTTTCCCAAAAAATTAGAATATTTAAAACGCCTCAAGCCGATTTTACCTACCAAAATGCGTGTCAGGATTTGCCTTCTGTATTTAATAGCAGCGGAACCCAAGATACCAATGACCGGATTAAACGGTATTCATGGAATTTAGGAAATAGCAGCACCGCGTCGGGCATATCAACCACCGTTAACTATACAGCGGCTCAGAATTACACGGTTAAATTATTGGTGGAATCCAACTTTGGGTGTAAAGATTCTATTTCAAAAACCATTACCGTTTATGGGAAACCGAGTGCTACGGTTAGTGCTACTGAGATTTGTCAAAATAACACCATTAAGTTCACCGCTGCGGTGCGAACGTCGGCCCTTTCGTATACGTACGATTTTGGCGATAGTTCCACGTTTACCCAACGGGTGGTAGACCATGTATACCTCAAATCAGGTTGGATGAAGCCCTCTCTAAGGGTCAACTATCCCAATACATCCTGTTTGGTTGCCTTAGATTCCATAAAGGTAAATCCGAATCCCGATGCCCGATTTACCATCCTAGATTCGATCCAGTGTTTCAATAACAACCGGGTTTGCATTAAGCTGCAGCACGACAAAGGGGTTTCTAAACGAACCGTTACCTTCGATGACGGCTACGTGGACCAATCAAGCTTTCCTCAAGATACTGTCGTATGCCATTCCTATATCGATCCCGATGGCGGTGTATATAAAATCACCGTGGAGCTCACCGATACCAACGGATGCTCCTCAACGGAATTCTTAGACTCGGGTGTTATCATTCACCGCCGGCTGCAAGCCAGAATTGCCAATAATCCAGTACAGGGTTGCTTTGGCGTAAACGTACGCTTTACCAATTTAAGCAATCGCGATTCTAGTGAGTTAAAAAAAGTCATTTGGATTTGGGGCGATACCACCAGTTCCGATACGCTGCCTTTTCGATTTGGAAGCCACCGCTACGAAAAAGATGGCGTCTTTTATGGGCGTTTGGTGATACAAGACAAAGACGGATGTTGGGATACCGCCGATGCGACCAATTCCATAAGAAATACGTCCTATCCCGTTGATGCTCAGATTGACACGCTTTTGGGTTATTGCTATAACAAAAATGAATTGCAATTTTCGCAAACACCCATAAATGGGGCCCAAATTGAATGGCAATTCCCAAGCATTCGAAATGCCTTCAGTGGTCGGTTGTCGTACAATTATCCAGGAGTTTATGTCCCACAAGTGAAAATTAGTAAGAACGGGTGCGACTCCTCGTTGATTTTCGACTCTGTTGTGATTTATGGTCCTGTGGCCCGAATTACCAATGTGGTGAATCAGTTTCAGTGTCAGATTACCGATACCGTTTACTTAGATAACGGCAGCTATGCCTTCCGTAATAAAAACTTATCGGTTTATTGGGATGCACAAGATCCTTTCGGACCGAAATGCGTGGCTCCAGGTAAAAATCAGCAGAATGCCCGTAAAAATTGCAATTATTCTACGGACTCTTTTTCCTTTCAGCACCTTTACCAAAAAGGGAAAGAAGATTGTTATTTCGCCAAATTAGTGGTAACCGATACCGCCCTAGGGTGTTCGGATTCTACGTTGGTCGCGTTGCCCCTGATGGCCCCAAAAGCAAAAGGAAATTTTACACCCTCCGACACCTTTGCTTGCCCGGGAGCTAATTTAGCCTCCCAAAATAAAACCCTCACCTTTGACTTGTCAAAACCCGAACCCTCGTGCTTGAAATATGCGTGGTGGGTGATGTGGGATTCTCTGCAAGCGAGTAAAACGAATAATTTTGATAGTTTATGGGTTGCCAACTCCATCGGACATAATTACGACGCCTTGAACCCCGCTGGAGATTCTTCCGGTTATGTTACCGTGGGTTTAATCGTAGAAAATGGATACGATTCCAGCGGGGTACTTTGTCGCGATACCGCTTGGTTTTCTAAAATCATAAAAGTGACCCGTATCGATGCCCGTTTTCTTACCAATTATAACGACAGTACCCATTTTTGCCGTGGCGATACGCTGCATTTTGCGCTGCAAGACACCCAACAAAACAAAGGCATTCGGTTTATTTGGAATTTTGGAGATGGCACGAGTATCGATACGGTTTCCCAAAAACCCTTATGGCATCGGTATAAAAATGGGGGAAGTTATTATGTCAGCCTTATTGCCATTCATCCCGATGGGTGTCGCATGGAAGAAGGTACTTGGGTCCACGTAGGTGTAATGCCCCACTTTACCATCTCAAAA
>JBIKIM010000200.1:0-3526 GCA_044361605.1 Bacteroidia bacterium
TCTATTGTTTTTAACAGAGGAAGGTCCCTCTACATGTCAGGCGGTAGTCAATAAACTCCCCTATTCTCAAAGTACCGTATCAGGGCACTTGCAAAAGCTTAAGGATGAAGGTTTTATCAAAATGAAATTACACCGAACCTCTTCGATTTATTCAGTTGAAAAACAAACGATTACCACACTTCACAAGTTGGTTCAATCGGTTTTCAAGCTTGGACCTGAAAAGAAACAACTTTCATTGTTTTAAGAGGAAAATCAACCCAATAAACGTTTACTGATCAAACTCCTAAGTTTGAAACTGGACTGTCTAGGTTTCGAATCTAATAAGAATCAAGTATTGATTATGTCTATCGGTAATCTTCGATAATCAAACCTGTTGGTATTTTAGGCTCGATGAAGGTAGACTTAGGTGGCATTATTTCTCCTTGGTCTGCCACTAAGCGAATTTCAGACATGGTGTTAGGTGCGAATAAGAAGGCTAAATCAATACTTCCCTCGGTTAATTTCTGAATAATCGTATCCAAAGGGGTGTCGCCACGCATAAATGTCAAGCGATTATCCTCAGAGGAATCTTTTAAATCGTAGGTTTTACTAAGGATTTTAGTTTCTAAAATATTCACATCTAATTTCGACAAGGCACTCTCCCCTATCATGTCAGGTGAAATCTGAATGATACAACGCTTGTCCTTGCTAATACAAAGTATATGACCTTTTTCTAGGTTCTCATAACTTATGGAATGAGCTACTTCCCAATGATTTATCCCTTCGGAATTTATAAAATCCCACAATATTTCGGGTTTTACTTGGGACAGCATTCGATAAAAGGGCTTAACTAATAAAGCATCCTCATCCATAATGAGCGCCATAATACCTTTTCCCGAATTAACTCCATAACGCTCGATCAAATATCGGGATGATGCGGCACAGCGATGATGTCCATCAGCAATATACACGGAATCAAATTGTTCGAATGTATGTTCTATTTTTTCAATATCTTGAGGATTGCTAACAGCCCAAACGCGATGAATGTTTTGTAATTCATCGGAAACGTGCAATAAAGGGTCTGAATTGCAAATCTCAACGGCTAAATCAGTCAAAATGGAAGGCAATTTTTGACTCAATAAAACAGGTTCTGCCATAGACTCTAGGGCGGCAATGTGTCGAACGAGCCTATTTTCTTTATTTGAAAGGGTGTTTTCGTGTTTTTTTACTTTACCATTAACATAATCTTCGGCATCAACCCCTAATATCCAACCCCCTAATAAAAGTCCTGAATGATGTTCTTGTTGGTAATAGAACATACTTTTCGGATGCGGGTTGATAGCCTTATTTTGTAAAAGTCTTAAAAAATACGCACGGCTTTTATCATAAAACGCCGGTGTTTCAGAAATAAGCGAGGCGTCAATAAACTGCGGCTTCACCACCCGAAGGTATGAATCATCAAAGGCTTGTGCTTTTGATTGCAATACTTCGACACTGAGTTTCCCAGAACCCAAGGAAACGATTTTTTGTGCTTGGGTTCTTTCGGGAATTAAAGTTGTGATGGGGAAAACGCGCATAAAACGAATTATTTCACCAGGTGATTGATAATACGTTCCGCTAATTCTATACCTACGCGCATTTGTGCTTCGGCCGTACTAGCTCCAATATGAGGTGACAAAGATGCATTCGGTAAAGAAAGCATTAGGTCATCGGTTGGGGGTTCGTTTTGAAAAACATCAACGCCTGCAAAAGCGATTCTACCTGTTTTTAATGCGTCATTTAACGCAACTTCGTTAACAACACCGCCACGAGCACAATTGATCACAACGGCTGTTTTTTTCATTTGCGCTAATTCGGCATGGCCAATAACCTCGTCGGATCCAGGGGTATGTACACTAATAAAATCAGATTGAGAAAGCACTACATCCATGGGTTGGCCACTAAGTTGAACTTGAAAGTTGTGTTGCTTGTAGGCCAAGTGTAATTCTATAATTATATCGAAAACACGGGACTTGTAATCATATACCAATACCTGCATACCCAAGCCAACGGCTATTTTAGCCACTTCTTGACCGATGCGGCCGAATCCAATAATTCCGATTGTTTTACCTTGAAGTTCAAATCCTTCAGAGGCCATATTTTTCAGGTTTTTAAAGTCTGATTGGCCATTCAACGGCATTTCTCTATTAGTATGGTGAATCATACGCGCTACAGAAAATGCATGGGCAAATACCAATTCCGCTACCGATCTTGACGACGCATTCGGCGTATTTACAACTGTTATGCCCTTTATTCCGGCTGCCTTTAAATCGATATTGTCTAAGCCGACACCTGCACGGGCGATTAACTTTAGATTACTCGCGTTAATGATATCAGCATTAACCTTTGTTGCACTTCGAACAATGAGTACATCGTATTCGGAAATTGCAGAAGCCAGGTCATTTTGTTGGACCTTAGTAGTAACCACTTCAAATCCTGCATTTTCGAGAAGTTCTTTACCTGCGGCATCGATACCGTCGTTAGCTAAGATTCTCATGAGGCAAAATTGTCAATTATATCAACTAAAGCTTGAACGCTTTCTAAGGGTAAGGCATTGTACATTGAGGCTCTGTAACCACCTACACTTCTATGGCCTTTTAAGCCACTAATATTGCCTTCTTTGCAAGCGGCATCGAATGATTCTGTTAGGTGTTCAAATTCGGATTTGAACACGAAGCAGGCATTCATATTACTGCGTGATTCTGTCTCAGCGGTTCCCATAAAATAAGGAGAACGATCAAGGGCCGCATAGAGTAATTCCGCTTTTTCGTTATTACGTATCTGCATTCCAGCGCAGCCACCATTATTCATCACCCATTCTAAATTGTATTTAGAAACCAATATTGGGAAAACCGGTGGAGTATTGTACATGCTTCCATTCTCGCCGTGAACCTTATAACCCAACATGGTTGGGATATGACGGTCTGCCACTCTAGCATACATATCTTTACGGATTACGACTAGGGTTACTCCGGCAGGTCCCATGTTTTTCTGAGCACCCGCATATATAAGATCAAAAGCGTTGAAATCAACTTCTTTTGAAAAAATATCAGAGCTCATATCACAAATCATGGGCACAGGTGAATTAGGAAACGATTTCATCTGTGTGCCAAAAATGGTATTGTTACTGGTGCAATGGAAATAATCCGCATCCCCATCGATGGTATAGGATGTGGGAATAAAATTAAAATTACTATCCTCACTGCTAGCAGCCACTACCACACGACCAAATCCCTTAGCCTCTTCAATTGCTTTTTGGGACCAAACACCCGTGTTCAAGTATACTGCTTTTTGTTGTAGGAAATTTTGAGGTACCTGAAAGAACTGAGTAGAAGCACCACCCTGCAAAAAAAGAATATCGTAGTCTTCATTCAAACCCATCAATTGGCGAACCAAATGTTGCGCTTGATCAACTACGTCAACAAACTGTTTGCTTCTGTGTGAAATTTCAAGAACGCTTAAACCCATTCCTGCAAAATTGTCAATGTCTTGTGTACTTTTTTCAAGG
>JBIKIM010000007.1:0-12102 GCA_044361605.1 Bacteroidia bacterium
ATCCTGTTCCCAGATGCACACGTGTTACACGGTTCTAACAATCCGGGTTTTGAAGGACGTGCTCCCGAGCCTATACTCAAAAACCTACCGGAAATGGCTGCTTTAATTCCCACATCTGAGGTCTATCAATTTGGACTGGCTACAGATGGCGATGCCGATCGTATTGGTTTTTTTGACGAAAAAGGTCGTTTCGTAGATTCCCACCACTTAATTCTTTTACTGATTGAATATCTCACAGATTACAAAGGATATACCGGAAAAGTAGTTAAAAGCTTCTCGGTTTCTGATAAGATTTCTAAGCTTTGTGAAATCAAAGGCTTAGAAACCATTACGACTAAAATTGGATTCAAATATATTTGCGAATATATGGTAACCGACGATGTGCTAATCGGTGCGGAAGAAAGCGGTGGAATTGCCATAAAAGGACATATCCCAGAGCGCGATGGAATTTGGATGGGATTGGTTTTGATGGAATATGCTGCAAAAACAGGCAAAACCATCTCACAGCTTATCGATGATGTGTATGAGAAAATAGGTGCATTTGCTGTAGAACGCTACGACTTGCACTTAAGCAATGAATTGAAGCTATCTATCATAGAAAACTGTAAATCAAACACATATTCTTACTTTGGATCTTACAAAATAGTAAAAACAGAGCAAATCGACGGATTTAAATTCCACCTTGATAACGGCTCTTGGGTAATGATTCGACCTTCAGGCACAGAGCCGGTCTTACGCGTTTACGCTGAATCAACCGATAGCGCTGCTGCATTTGCCATATTAGAAACAACAAAAACACAGATACTAAATGGGTGAAGCACTTAAGGTAGACCTCCGAAAGATAATCGGGTCTAAAAATCCAAAACTCTTAAAACGATTGCCTAGTTTTTTCTTAAATTGGATAGAGCGATTTATTCATCAAGAGGAAATCAATTACATTTTGAGTGAAGGCAAGGATGAAAAAGGTCCGGATTTCATCAATACCATATTCAGAATCAACAATGTAACCTTAAAATCGCAATTTATTGAAAGGATTCCCGAAACAGGGGGCTGTATTATTGCCGCCAATCACCCATTGGGTGGTGTAGATGGGCTGGCTCTAATGGCTGAAGTATCTAAGCGACGTAAGGATTTCTTATTCTTAGCCAATGATATTTTATTGAACATTTCCCCTTTGAAAGACTCCTTTTTACCTGTAAATAAAGTCGGAAGCACCAATCGCGATAGTTTGGCACAAATCAGTGCGGCCTACGCCTCTGGTAAAGTGATTATCGTTTTTCCATCGGGATTGGTATCTAGGAAAATCGACGGCGTTGTTCAAGACCTGGCCTGGCAAAAAAGCGTTGTTCAAAAGGCCAATCAACACCAATTACCCATTATTCCGACTTTTATAGACGGCCAAAACTCCAAGCGTTTTTATAGGATATCAAAACTCCGCAAAATCTTTGGGATCAAAGCTAATTTAGAAATGTTCACCCTTCCTGATGAAATGTTCAAACAAAAGGGACAGACAATCAATATGATATTCGGAAAGCCCATTTCACCCGAAATACTTCATCGCAAAAAACCAATTGAACTAGCGGAGCGTATGCGTCAACTGATTTACAAGCTCAAGGAAAACCCAGACGCAGAATTATCGTAAGATTATCGTATTTTGCGACAGTTTTATGCAATTGTTAATCAATCCAGTACCTAAAGAAGCACTACTTCGAGAACTTACTCCTGATATTTTCGTTAGAAAAACCAACAAAGGCGAAAATGAAATTTATATCTTTCGGGGCTGTGATAAGCCTCAACTGATGTCCGAAGTGGCACGTTTGAGAGAAGTCTCGTTTCGCGCAGCAGGCGGCGGAACTGGCAAATCCTCAGACTTTGACCTCTACGACACTAAAGAAAACGGCTACCAACAGCTCATCGTTTGGGACGCTGTAGACCAAGCCATCGTAGGGGGGTATCGTTTTATATTATGCAAAGATGCTCGCACAGAATCTGGCGAATATGATCTATCAACCACTGAAATACTACAGTTTTCCGATGATCTAAAAACCCAATTCTTTCCTTATACTATTGAATTAGGTAGAAGCTTCGTTCAGCCTGACTATCAACCATCTCAAGGCAGTCGGAAAGGGATTTTCTCCTTGGATAACTTGTGGGATGGACTTGGGGCGTTAATTGTAGACAACCCCGATATGCGGTACTTTTTTGGGAAAATCACGATGTACGCCGATTTCAATCGTGAAGCCCGAGATCTAATTTTAGATTTCATGCATTTCTTCTTCCCTGATAATGATGTTTTAGTTCGTCCGACAAATCCGGTTGTACGCAAGACTGCAGACGCCAACTTTATCAAAGAGTTATCGCAATTAGAGTATAAGAAAGCCTACAATTTCCTTTCAAAACGGGTGCGTGAGCTAGGTGAAAACATACCGCCTTTGTTCAATAGCTACATGAGTTTAAGCCCTACCATGAAAACCTTTGGGACTAGTATCAATCAGCATTTCGGAAATGTGGAAGAAACAGGCATCATGGTTACGATTGCCGATATCTTCCCCGAAAAGAAAGAGCGACACGTAGAATCCTACAAAACAATGTAAAATACCTGATTTTTTCGCGATTACTGCCAAACTATCAACCCTGAATATTTACAAAAATTGCAACGCATCGTTACGTTTAGCGTCCATGTAGTCGCCTTACGTGCTTATTTACCCATCCAAACGGTTTGCGAAAATTGCACCCCATCATAGGCAACACGAAGCACATAAATACCCTCATTCAGTCCCTCATAGGGCAATAATCCTGTTTGAGACTTTCCTTCATAAACCAATCTTCCCGTCGTTTCGAGTAATTGGTAATGAACAGGGTCTTTCGGTGGCATCAAGTTTAGAATCTCCAGGTATTCTGGACGCGTTATAATTATTTTTTTATTGGGTTCAATTTGACTTGTTCGCACCGCGTTCATTGCGGCGAGGATGGCCGCATGTGCATCTATTTTTCCAGCGCCATACTGAAATCCGGCGGTGGAACCTGTATAGGCGTCTCTATAAGAGGTGCTGCGAATGATTTCATACATATCGGACCAATTTAACCTTCCTTTGGACTCCTCCAACAACAAGGCTACAATTCCCGCTGCATGCGGTGCCGCCATTGAAGTCCCACTAAGCAAAACCCAATATACATCATCATTATTCCACGTTTCTTTATGTACAACGTAGGGATTTAACCAACCGGGAACCGCGTTTTTGTGGTACGCGCTCGCAATGAATTGCCCAGGCGCGGAAATGTCGGGTTTCAATCGGCCATCTACCGAGGGCCCCCATGATGAAAAACCAGATATTTCACCTTCTGCCACCGCACTATCCGACCTGAATTTACCTTCGAAGTCTATCCAATTTACTCGATTGTTATAGGAACCTGCCGTTAACATAGCCTTGGATGTACCACCGTTTTCACCCAGTGTATACTCCGCATCGCCATTGACCCAATTTTCGGGCTTGTAACTACGAATATAATTGCGAAACGTTCCCGCGGTCCATTCGTAGGTTCGTCCCGAATTCCATCCATGAATAATCCCTGTTCCCTTGAAATTGATTTTTATAAATCTTTTTTGGGAATTGGATTCGATCATCATAAGCACATTTGACTTTTCATTATGCGGGTATTTTTTCGTGGAGGCAATTAGAATATTCATGGTATCTGTGCCACTCGACAAAACAGCCGCGAAAGAGGTGTCCAAGGCAAAATTGCGAAAAGGCGTTTTTACCAGTTCTCTATCTTGGGAGTCAATTAAAACAATTTGATATTCAATTTGACTTCCTTTTTCAGCCCAAAAGTCGCAATACACATTTTCGGTTGGATAGTAATTACGACTTCTATCCATGGCTAATGTAGCTTTGGTTTGATTGTCTAAATCCAGCTTAACATGCATCTCGTGTTGCGCGCTATTGCCACAAGCGCCCACCAACGCCCTTCCACTGGCTACTTTCGTTTTTGGATTTGGCGTGTTTAAAAGGTCTTCTAAAGCTAAGTCGAACAAGGAAGTGCCGTCATGGGGACCGGTATGCATACCCCAACTGAGATTACATACGGCAGGCTTCCCAACCGAATCGGCATATCTAAAAACATAATCAAATCCATCGATAATGGCATTGTTAGCCACTATGTAATCGCCTAATGCGCTCCCTCCTATTGTGTCATTTTGGTACTTAATACCCACGAAAACAAGATCGCTTTTCGGGGCAACCCCAGCATACTTAAGGCCAGGCGACTTGAATCCAGAACCAGCAGCAATACCGGCTACATGCGTGCCATGCGCCCCATCGTCATCGACTGCGGCTAAAATTTCGGATTCGCTATTTTTCAAAATTCCATAGAAATAGGGAGCCGGTCCCATTTTGTTGGCATATTTCTGCTGCCAAAAACGCTTAACTCTGTAGGCTGTTCCGGTTTCGTTATAAAATGTGGGATGGGTTGTTTGAAATCCTACATCTACGATCCCAACCACGACATCTTTGCCTTTTAATTCTGGCACACGTAGCGATTGTGCTTGGGGTACTTTTGACTTTTCCAGGGCCTTATCATCCAATTTTCGCGGAGCGTTAAACCGCGATGCAGCTTCTAAAAACAATACATTTTCATGGTCTAATAAAGCCATAACATCAATGATTGGTAGGTCAATCGTAAAAACACGTTGATAAACTTGAAACGGATGTCCGAAAGATTGTAGCACATCGCTCATACGTTCTGCAGAGCCAGAAAAAGAACCGATTAGCGACAAATAGCCATTGGGAGATTGGTAAAATGCTGGGCGCGCTTGTTTTTGAGACCACAGCTTTAGTGAATTTCCGGCCTTGGGATGGGTTGATAGGCGATTATAATTGATTTCTATGGGTGCTATTTGAGCGGTTAACCATAAAGGAAGAAAGGCAATCATTAAACCTATTTTTCGAAGCATAGCTCAAAAATAGGAAATCGTAATAATTTATGATCATCATAACACACTTATGACCTTATTTTTGCCCAATGAATTTAGATTGGTTGGAACGCACCGAATTATTAATTGGTAAAGAACAATTGGTAAAACTATCAAAATCCAATGTTCTGGTTGTGGGACTTGGAGGTGTTGGAAGTTATGCGGCTGAGTTTATTTGCAGGGCTGGAGTCGGCAAAATGACTATTATTGATGGCGATACGGTTGATCCCACGAATAAAAACAGGCAGTTACCGGCTTTGAACAGTACGATTGGCAAATCCAAGGCCTCGGTAATGGCAGCCCGATTTCTAGATATAAATCCCGAGTTAGACTTAACTGTAATTGACAAATTTCAACAACCTGAGGACAATATCAAATTAATTCAGGATCAATCTTTTGATTATGTGATGGACTGTATTGACTCGGTTTCACCAAAAATATACCTTATAAAAACCTGCTTTGACATGAAGCAACGGTTTATTAGCTCTATGGGTGCAGGTGGAAAACTAGACCCTTCGACCGTAAAAGTAGCCGATATTTCAAAGTCGTATAATTGTCCATTTGCCAGAACCATTCGAAAACGCCTAAAAAGGTTTCACATTAGAAAGGGTTTCAAAGTGGTTTTTAATCATGGGGAGCTTATGCGTGAAAGCATGAAACTCACGGATGGTAGTAACTATAAAAAATCCTTTTACGGGACAATATCTTACATGCCTGCCCTTTTTGGATTGCGAATGGCGGCGGAAGTGATACAAGACTTAACCGAAATGTAATATTTTTCGGGTCTTTGCAGATTTCAAATCTTATTTCTCTTATTTTCGCCATATGAAAATGAACAAATGGTTAATGATGGCCGCTGCTGGAATGATTTTATTTTCTTCTTGCGAAGACAAAGATCCCGACAATGTAAACGATATCGACATTAGCGGAAAAAACAATAAGGAAGTTTTAATGATCCAACCTTGGGCGTTTTATTCTTATTCTCAAAAAATGAATAACAATACGGTTGATGCCATGGACGCTTGTCAAAAAGACGATATTTTTGTTTTTAAAGCCAACGATATTTGTGAAGTTAAGAACAATGCTATTAAATGCAATGAAGGAGATCCTGAAATTTTTGAAACAGATTGGAGCATGCCCACCCCTACTGGAAACATCGTAAATTTCTTTGGATTTGACTTCACCATAAAAACTAAAACCAATACAGCCATTGTTTTAGAACGCGAATGGGAAAACCGCACGGGCGAATTCGTATTCGAAAAACTAGAGCTTCGAGCTGCTAAATAAGTTCTTTTAAATACTGTTTAGCCTGATTATAGTCAGGTTTAATATCTAAAGCCGCTTGATAATCTTTTCGAGCGGCTTTTTTATTGCCCATTTGTTCAAAGGCATATCCACGAAGGGTCAGCGCTTTGTGATTTGAAGGTTCTAGATCAAGCACCCTACTACACAATTCGACTACGGCATCATTATTTTCAAACAACGCTTCAACTACGGCAAGATTGTAATGCGCAAATACGTGTGAGGGGTTTATTTTTATTACACGGTTATATAGAATTTCCGCATCGGCATATTGACTTGATCGCTGCTTCAGAAGGGCTTTTGCATACAATGCCTCGGCACTGAATTCGTCTATAACAAGGGCTTTATCGATATATTGCGATGCTGTATTCGGTTCTTTTTCTAGGAGAAAAAGTGCTTTTTGCATGGTGGCGTCATAATTATTGGGATCATTAAGCAGAATCTGATCCAAAATTTGAATGGCTTTTACCGTGTCTTTCTGCTCTTTAAGGGATACAACCTGCAAAAGCTGGGCTTTAACGCCGAAGTCTACATTTTTAACCAGGGCCTTCAGTAAAGGTTCAGATAAGTCGTATTGTTGTCTTGCCAGTAACAACTTAGCGTAAAGATATTGGGCTTCTGCATAATCTGCTTTTAACTGCAGGGCCGACTGAAGTTGTTTCGCCGCTTCTTCGTAATTGGCAGAATCCTTTTCAAGATACGTCTCGGCCAAACGGTACCGATACAATGGGTTTTTGGGTTCTAATTGGGATGCCGTTTGAAAATCCAGTAGGGCGGCATCGAATTTTGTTTGAAAATAAAAGGTATTAGCTCTCAGATAGTAATTTTCAGCACTTTGTGGGTCCGCGTTGATTTTCCGCGTAACTTTTAAGATATCTTCATTATAAGAAGTATCCGATTCGCTGATGATGAGCGCTCCTTCAGGATAATTTTGACCACAATTTACGAGGAAGAGCGCAACACTGATAACTAGATATGTTAACCTGCGCATGGTGCTCGGGACGGGAATCGAACCCGTACTCACATTACTGTGAACAGGATTTTAAGTCCTGCGCGTCTACCTATTCCGCCACCCGAGCTGAAAGGACTGCAAAAATAATAAAAAAATCTATTTTTACATCAATTCCTTCAATGATTTTTCAATTATATCACAAGCCGTGTGAATTTGTTGTTCCGTAATAACGAGCGGTGGCGCAAATCGGATGATGTGTTCCTGTGTTTGTTTTGCGAGTAACCCATTGTCACGCATTTTGATACATACATCCCAAGCACGGATTCCATTTCCAAACGGTTCAATTTTAATGGCATTGAGAAGTCCTTTTCCCCTAACCAAAGAAACCATAGGTAAGTTCAAATTATTCATGCGATCTCTGAAAATCTGACCCAATTTTTCGGCATTTTCGGCCAATTTCTCGTCCGTTACGACTTGCAGTGCGGCCATTGCTACCGCACATGCGAGTGGATTTCCCCCGAAAGTACTTCCATGCTGCCCAGGCTTCAATGTCAACATTACTTCGTCATTTCCAAGTACGCAGCTTACGGGGAACACGCCACCGCCTAATGCTTTACCTAGTATCAATAGGTCGGGCTTGACATTTTCGTGATCGCAACACGTTAACCTGCCGGTCCTTGCGATACCTGTTTGCACTTCATCGGCGATAAATAAAACACGATACTGGCTACACAATTCTCGCACCTTTCGCAGGTATCCCTCGTCGGGAACTACCACACCGGCTTCGCCCTGAATGGGCTCAACCATAAATGCACAGATATTGGGATTGTTTTTTAATTCGTTTTCAAGAGCTTGTACGTCGTTATAGGGTATATTAGAGAAATTGGGCACAAAAGGCCCAAAGTTGCCATAACTGTCTTCATCGTCTGAGGTGCTAATAGCGGCGAGCGTTCTACCCCAAAAATTACCCTCTGCAAACAATATGTGCGCTTGGTTGTGGGCAATTCCCTTGATTTCATATCCCCACTTTCGTGCCAACTTAATGGCTGTTTCACCACCTTCAACTCCTGTATTCATCGGCAAAACGCGATCGTAACCAAATAGCTCAGTGATGTATTTTTCATATTCTCCAAGTATGTTATTGTAGAAGGCCCTGCTGGTTAACGTAAGCCTGCTGGATTGATCGTGCAATGCCTTTATTATGCGTGGATGACAATGTCCTTGATTGACGGCTGAATACGCTGACAAAAAATCTAAATATTTTTTATCCTCTACATCCCAAACATAAACCCCCTCGCCTTTTGCTATAACAACAGGCAATGGGTGATAATTGTGGGCTCCATAATTCTCCTCAAGATTGATATAATAATTCGTATCGCGCATAACACAAAAGTACAATGTTTTCAATTAATTGGTGATGATTGCCGTTATGGGGTCGCTTTAACAAGTACATTTTAACTATATTTGGATGGTGCGGGGTCGCAAGGTATATATCGTCATTACGTGTTGTTGGTTATTTATGGCGCAGCGCGCTGTAAAATCACAAAATACAGATTCTCATATGGCGTTTACGAAGGGTCGCATTGAATGGTTAATCCCAAAGACGCTTCCAATTACAGAACCAATAATTCAACGGGCATTGAACCTCTCGTCAAATTCTCTAGAGGAGTTAGAGCGGAACTTAATTTACAAAACGAGCGACCGAATGCACTTGGTTCTTTTTGATGATTTTGCTGAATATCAGCAGTATTATCAACGAAAGTATCGCTTAAGTTCAAAAATCAGTCACGAAGTGGAGCCGCTTCATAATGGGATTGTTTATCAACCAATTTTGTGTTCCGGAAATATTATAGATTTGGGATACCAAATTAAGCGAGCCATTGCCCGTCAATTCATCAGTGAATTCCTCCTTGGGTTTACCTACCGCGATCGTTTCGATAATATTCAACAACAAAACACACCGCTATGGCTGAAAGAAGGATTTATAGAATATTATGCCGCCGGCATTAGCGGAGAAGACTTTTTACAATTCAAAGAACAATTAAAATCGCCCGCCTTCCGCAACTTAAATTTCATAGACCCGCACCAACAAGTACTTTTCGGAAAGGTATTGTGGTATTTTTTCGAAAAGGAAAAAGGCAGAAACATCAATAGTGTATTTTGGATGCTCATTAAATACGCACAGAGTTTTGACAACTCCTTTGAATATCATTTTAACATGAGTTTCAAAGATTGGTTACGGGCTAGAATTAGTGAATTACAACAAACAGAAACGTATTTAAGTCCTCGTGTTGACCTTCAAACTGGCGCCCCGAAAGACCAGTTAAATAGATCTAGAATCGTACTTGCCCCCCAAGCCAACCAAGCTATTGTAACACAGTTTAACGAGTCGGGGTCACGAAGTTATTTATGGGACTTCAAACAGTCTTCCAAACGTTTAATATTAAAAGAGAATTACCGTTACGAGCCCCCTACTCATGATTTTCACACGCCGTCTTGGGCTTATAGTTCTAAACACCAACAATGGGCGCATGTGAGTTGGGATAAGGATTGGACATTAAGTATGGGCACAAAAAAAATCAAATTGCCAGCAACTGCGTCTTATCGTTTATGGGGAATTTCATCTGATACAGCGTTTGTATTACAGGAAACGGCTGGAAATACGTATTTATCCCTTTACCATATAGAATCTGAAAAAAAATTAAGCTCATCATTGTTGAATCCCCAATTTGAAAAAATTCAAGAACTTCATAAAATAGAGCCCAATACACTGCATATTGTTAAAACCATCCGGCTTGATACCAGCTTTGTATCCCAACTTGTACGCTATTCATATGCTAAAAAACTAACGGCAGAGCCGCTTTACGAGGTGGCTCATGACCGAGCCGAATGGACCATTATATCTTTAGTGGTTAAAGACAGTACTTCTTTTAGCCTTGTTCGAAACGCCCCACTAGAAAATGCCGTGTATCATATCCAAACAAAATCAGATTTGCCTGGCTTGATAAAAACACCGGTTAAGGGTATGCAATACCAACAATTCAAGTTTATAGGTCGAGATAGTTTCATTGAATTTTACATCGCAAATAAACGATGGAATATTAATTATATTGATATAAATGCGCCTGTTTTCGATTCTGACACCTTTAAACGTCCAGAATTAAGCTTCGACACGTTATTGGTAGTAGTTCCGTTAAAAAAGAATTACGACTCCTATCCCGCTGCCAAAAAATTCACCAGTCCCTTCAAGCGTCCCGATTATGTTGCAAATCCAATTGACAAAACCAATCGAACACCCGAATCTTGGCGCGCATCGGCCTATTCGCCTTGGTTTTACTTACACGCGGGGCGATTCATGATGGGCAACACCGACTTCCGTTTGCCATACGATGCCGCCGTAAGTCCTACAGAGCAATATAATTCCCCTTTGACCTTTTTTCTAAACCACCAAATTGCCGATGTTTCGCAACGGCACCGATTGGGATTACAATTATTCAGCAACATCAACAGGCGTCGGATCGGCTTAAGCATGGATCACACATTTATTCAAAACCCCAAATCCGCCCACCACACCAAACTGCAATATCGATTAAGGCAGTTTGACAATTCTAATGGTATTGGTTTTAGAAATAGAAATATAGGAGGGTCTTATCAATACCAATTCCACTACCATCGAACGGATTGGCATGTTGGCTTTGAGGGAAGTAGCAGTCAGATTATCGCATTAAACAATGCAATTGAAAATGTGCAACAAGCCCGTACGAATCAGTACATTTTCGAATTTCCATTGGGCGCTACATTCGAAAGCAAAGATTTAAATAAGCACCTTAACAAATTGTATTACAATTCTTTGTTGGGAATTAATATCGGCGGCATAATCTCAGATAACAAAACAAATCCCATCCTTTCTTTTGGGGGAAACCTTAATTTAAAACGCTCTATATATATTTTTGAATGGCGATTAAAGAGCACCTTTCGGTACGCAATCACCGAACAAAACAAGTCGTTTATGTTAGGGGGTAGTGAGGGGTGGATATCACAGAGTGCCAATACAAATGTCCTTTACAATCAGCTCCGCAATAACCAGTTGCAATTTTTAGAAGGGGGATTATTTGTTCGAGGCTTGCAAGTAGGCACGCGCATAGGAAATAGCTATGTTCATTTTCAGCAAGATTTGGGATTACCCTTATTGCGCTTATTTCCAAGAACTCTCATGGAACGTATTTTTTGGCGCAGCATGGTATTGTATGCCTTTGTAGATGGAGGTCTCGCATTTTACGGAAGCACACCCGCCCACTATTCCAATCCATACAATACCAAAACTTTACAGACTCCAAATTACACGATAACTACAAGTTCGGTTCAAAACCCTTGGGTTTTCGGGACTGGATTTGGCGCACAAGTTAGCCTAATGGGATATCCCATTCGAATCGAGTATGCCGAGGGCCGAATCGGCTCTTTAAAATCCTCACCGCGCTTGCTTTTATCACTAGGAAAGAATTTTTGAAAAACGACACGCTTTTTATCACCGGAAACCCGAGTTTTTGCTTTATTTTGCAACTCGTTACTACCCATGGGAATTTTCAGCTTTTTAACACAAGAATTGGCGATCGATTTAGGCACCGCCAATACCCTCATCATATACAAAGAGAAAGTCGTTGTTGACGAACCTTCCATAATCGCACTTGAAAGAAACACAGGTAACGTAATTGCAATTGGCCGAGAAGCCATGCAAATGTTTGGAAAGGAAAACGAAGGCATCAGAACAATCCGCCCACTTAAAGATGGCGTGATTGCCGATTTTCAAGCGGCGGAGCACATGATTCGCGGAATGATAAAAATGATGAACCAACGTCAACAATGGATCAGTCCGCAGTTG
>JBIKIM010000201.1:0-3499 GCA_044361605.1 Bacteroidia bacterium
ACCATGATGACAACGAACGGTACCTAAGTCGCTTAATTCATTATCCCGAATTATTTCCGTCTGAAAACCCCGCTCCACGTCCTTTGGATCGCATAATTCCCTTAACCGATACCAATATTTACAACAATTTTGATTCCAGTAAACGAGCCAGTATGCGAAACTTGGCGTTATCAACTGCTAAAGGCATTCAAGGCACCCTAGACGGTTATGCTTCGTCGCAAGATTATGAACGGAAAGACGTGGCTTTGTATCAAAGTGAATATCATAAAAAATTCGCTTTTTCCTTTTTGTTGATGATCTTGTTTTTAATTTCTGCCCCGCTCGGAGCCATCATAAAAAAGGGTGGGATAGGACTTCCCTTGGTTATTAGCGTGTTGTTGTTTGTCTTGTTTTATGCCTTGAATCTAACCGGTGAAAAAATGGGTAAAGGACTAATTGTTCCCGTTTGGGTTGGAATGTGGATGAGCAGTGCCCTGCTCATAAGTGTCGCTGTTTTCATTACCCGCAAGGCCTTGTCGGACCGAAATCTATGGGAACCTCGCCGAAGGCGCGTAAAATCCAAATTGAATTCAAACCGCTAAACTATGCAGATTCTTGTTGTAGGAAATCGCGTTCCCTGGCCCTTGCACGACGGAGGCGCTGTGGCTACTTTCCGCATGCTGGAAGCCTTAAGTGCTCAAGGAAATCAACTCACCTATTTTACCTACAATACCCAAAAGCATTTTGTTAGTGAGGAAAAAATACACCAACATTTTCCCTTTTGTGAAGTAATTACGGTTCCCTTGAATGCGCAAGTAAGCCCGCTAAGTGCCTTTAAAAATTTATTTTCTAGGGGAAGCTATTTTCTCGAGCGCTATTTCAATGTAGGGGCGTCGGCGCAGCTAACGGCGTTGATTGCCGAACGAAACTTTGATTTGATTCAAATTGAAGGCTTGTACTCGTTTCCATTGCTGTCTAAGCCTATTTGGTTTTGGGGCGAACCCTTGTGTTTAGCGATACCCGAATTGCGACAATCTGGTGTGCCGGTCGTTTATCGCGCCCATAATGTAGAGCACGAAATTTGGATGCGCTTGGCTAAGAACGAGTCCAATTGGCTAAAAAGGGCCTATTTAAATATTCAAAGTAAGCGATTGCGGAAAGAAGAGCAAAAAGCAATCCAATCCGTAGATGCTGTGGTGGGGATTTCGCAAACAGATTGCGACTATTTCGGTGCAAATAACACTAATCAGGTGTATTTGTACCTTCCAAGTGTCAAAACAGCGTTAAAAGTTGAGATAAAAATACAGCCAGCGGCAATTTTTCATATTGGTTCCATGGAGTGGGATGCGAACGTGCAGGGCGTTACGTGGTTTTTATCCAAAGTATGGCCCCGATTAAAATCGGAGGTCCCCGATTTGGTTTTTCACGTGGCCGGGAAGGGCATTATGGCGCATAAGAACTTATTTTTCCAGACCGATGTTATCAACCATGGGGAAGTTTCCAATGCTACCACATTCATGCAAGCGCATGGAATTGGGGTTGTGCCATTATTGGCAGGGAGCGGAATTCGCATGAAGCTGATTGAATCGCTTTCTTTAGGTATTCCTTGTGTTGCCACTCCCATAGCCGTTCAAGGACTTCCCATAGAAAATGGAAAGCAATTAATGGTGGCGGCGGATGCTGAGGAATTTATAGCCGCAATTAAGGATTTGCTCGAAAACAGAAAAAAGGCCATCGAAATGGGCAAGCAAGCCCACGCGTATTGCATGGCGAATCACAATCCAACTCAAAATATGAGTGCATTGATTGCGTTTTATCAGTCACTTATTGGGTAATGTAATGCATTTTGAAATGCTCGATTCCCGCTTCGCTAAATTGCGGTCCAGTAGGTTTAAATCCCAACTTTTCATAAAATGGAACCGCATGTAATTGGGCGTGTAAGTAAATGAGCAGGTCGGTTTCGCCTATTTTTTCTAAACATTTTTTCACCAAGGCAGCCCCAATTCCCTTGCCTCGGTAAGATTTTAAAACGGCAAAACGTTCTAATTTAATTCCCTTTTCGGTAGTCCGATAACGGCAAGTAGCCACGGCTACTCCCTTGTATTTAGCGATAAAATGGGTGCTGCTGCTCTCGAACTCATCGTATTCCTCCGCAGCATCTACTTCTTGTTCAATCACGAAAACATGACGTCGTATTTCGAATAGGGTCAACATTTGTGAACCTTTGCGTGCTTCTTGAATCTCAATCATGAGGAAAAATGGTTATTTTTGTCCAAAATTAATCGTTTAAAAGGAATTTCTCATGCCTCAACCCAACATTGAACAATTATTAGGTAAAGATGCATCCTATTTATTAGGACATACCTGCACGACCATCCCGAAAGAACACATTCATGCTCCCGGAGGAGATTTTGTTGACCGTGTGTTTGCACAAACCAATCGCAATACCCAAGTATTGCGCTCCTTGCAAACGCTTTACGGCCACGGTCGTTTAGCCAATACGGGTTACCTAAGTATTTTGCCAGTGGATCAAGGAATCGAGCACAGCGCCGGGGCTTCATTTGCACCCAATCCTGTTTATTTCGATCCAGAAAATATTGTTAAATTAGCGATTGAAGGGGGTTGTAATGCCGTTGCGTCAACGTTTGGCGTTTTGGCTATGAATTCTCGCAAGTATGCGCACAAAATTCCGTTTATCGTTAAATTGAACCACAATGAGTTTCTTTCTTTGCCTAATACCTATGAACAAATCATGTTCGGCAGTGTGCGCGAAGCTTGGAATTTAGGCGCCGCTGCGGTGGGAGCTACGATTTATTTCGGTAGCGACGATAGCAACCGACAAATTATTGAAGTAGCTCAGGCTTTTGAAGAAGCGCATGAGTTGGGCATGGCTACCATTCTTTGGTGTTATACCCGCAATAACGGATTCAAAGTAGATGGTGTAGATTATCATACAGCAGCTGACTTAACATCGCAAGCGAATCATTTAGGTGTTACGATCCAAGCCGATATCATTAAACAAAAATTACCTACGAATAACGGAGGCTATTTAGCTACCAAACACGGTAAAACACATCCAAAAGTGTATTCAGAACTCACAACCGATCATCCCATTGACTTAACCCGTTACCAAGTGGCCAACTGTTATATGGGTCGCGCAGGCCTAATTAATTCAGGTGGTGAGAGTAAAGGTCAAGGCGATACTGAAGAAGCGGTAACCACAGCGGTAGTTAATAAACGCGCCGGAGGTTCTGGACTTATTTTAGGTCGTAAGGCATTTCAAAAGCCTATGGCAGAAGGCATTCAATTATTGAACTCCGTTCAAGACGTGTATTTGAACGCTTCGGTTACCATTGCATAAACATCGCATATGGCAACGGAAGATCATGGTTTCGATGAGTTTGACGATTTAAACCCTTCTGATTCGAAGTGGTACGTTCGCACGCTCTCCGGAATCTTAACCAAAACGAAAGATAAAAAACCCACCCCTGATGGGCTGTGGGAAAAATGCAAGCGTTGC
>JBIKIM010000202.1:0-3498 GCA_044361605.1 Bacteroidia bacterium
TCTAATTGGCAGACTTCAACTTGTTGCCCTAATTACGAACACCTATTAGTCTCGTAGTTATAATTAAATATGCAACCCACAAAAGGGCTGTTTGACATTAAAAAAAGGGCTGTCGTTCATCACGGACAGCCCTTTTTTATGAAAGGATATATAAAATTATACGTTAAATCGGAAATGCATGCAATCGCCATCGGCCACCACATATTCTTTTCCTTCTACGCGCAATTTACCGACATCTCTGCAGGCAGATTCAGAACCCAAAGTAACATAGTCATCATAAGCAATTACCTCCGCTCTAATAAAGCCTTTTTCAAAATCGGTATGAATTACACCGGCCGCTTGAGGCGCTTTCATTCCTTTGGTAATGGTCCATGCGCGCACCTCTTTTACCCCAACTGTGAAGTAGGTAATATAATTCAATAAGCGGTAGGCACCGTGAATCAGGTTTTCAACGCCACTCTTCTCGAGGCCGAGTTCTGCTAAAAACACTTTACGGTCTTCAAAACTTTCCAATTCGGCTATTTCGGCTTCTATAGCGGCTGAAATAACCAGTATTTCGGCATTTTCGTTTTTTATGGATTCCTTCACCCGTTCCACGTAGGCATTCCCATGTTCGGCGCTTTCAGGATCTACATTGCACACATACATTACCGGTTTATCGGTAAGCAAGTTCAAATCACGCACAAAGACCCGTTTTTCTGGTTCCATTTCTAAGGTACGCGCATTCTCCCCTTTTAATAAGTGGGCTCTGAACAGCTCACATACTTCGAGTGTTTTAATGGCGTCTTTATCTCCACCGGTGCGGGCTTGCTTTGAAATTTTAGCCAAGCGATTGTCGATGGCTTCTAAATCCTTCAATTGCAATTCGGTATCGATAATTTCTTTATCTCTTATGGGGTCTACGCTGCCGTCGACATGTATGATATTGTCGTCGTCGAAACAGCGCAATACATGTAAAATCGCGTGGGTGCTGCGAATATTGCCTAAAAACTGATTTCCCAATCCATCGCCTTGTGAGGCCCCTTTTACCAAGCCCGCGATATCAACAATTTCGATATTGGTGGGGACCAAACTTTGTGGGTTTACCAGTTCTGCGAGCTTATTCATGCGCACATCAGGAACGGTGATGGTGCCCACATTGGGTTCTATGGTACAAAAAGGGAAATTGGCAGCTTGTGCTTTGGCGCTAGAAACTGCATTGAAAAGGGTCGACTTTCCCACATTGGGCAGTCCGACGATTCCGCATTGAAGAGACATATTTTAGTGCATTAGATCTCCAATATCTTGGAGAATTTTTTTGGTTAAATTTTCAGCGGTAGTTAAAGACGTACTTTCGGCATAAATACGAATGATAGGTTCCGTATTACTTTTACGCAAGTGAACCCAATCGGTATCGAATTCAATTTTTACCCCATCGATGGTATTGATAGGTTGTTTGCTGTATTTTTCTTTGATGCGCTCTAAAATGGCATCTACATCGGTTCCGGGACCTAGTTCGGCTTTGTTTTTCGACATTTGGTAATTGGGATAAAGCGATCTCAATTTACTGATTTTCATGTCTTTTTCAGCCAAATAGGTTAAAAATAGGGCAATTCCGATTAGGGCATCGCGACCGTAATGCAAGTCGGGCACAATAATCCCGCCGTTGCCTTCTCCACCAATAACCGCATTATGGGCTTTCATGGCAGCGACCACATTAACCTCCCCTACCGCACTGGCGAAATAGGTTTGACCTGCTTTTTCGGTAACATCTCGAAGGGCACGCGTACTTGACAAATTACTTACGGTGGCACCCGGCTTTTTACTTAAAACATAATCGGCGATGGTTACCAGGGTATACTCTTCCCCGTACATCTCCCCATCGTCACAAACAAACGCCAAGCGATCTACATCTGGATCTACTACGATTCCCAAACTGCATTTATCGGCTTTTACGACACTGGCAATTTCACCCAAATGCTCGGCCAATGGCTCCGGATTGTGAGCGAAAACACCATTGGGTTCTCCGTTAATCAGAACAATTTGATCGATCCCTAAAGCGGTTAATAGGCGTGGAACGGCAATAGCACCCACGCTATTTACGGGATCAATGGCAATTTTAAATTTCTGTTGTTTGATGAGCGCTGCATTAACCAAATCGTGCTCCAAGATACGCTCAATGTGATAGTCGAGGTAATCTTTATATACGATTTGACCAAGGTTCTCTACGCTTGCAAATTCAAAAGAGGCATTTTCCGCGATGGTTAAAATTTCTTCACCTGCGGCGGCACTTAAAAATTCCCCATCTTGGTTAAGCAATTTTAGCGCGTTCCATTGTTTGGGATTGTGAGATGCGGTAATGATGATTCCACCTTGGGCGTTCTCTGCCGTTACGGCCATTTCAACGGTTGGGGTGGTTGCTAGGCCTAAGTCACACACATTAATTCCCATCCCTACTAAGGTTTGGATAATCAATTGACTCACCATAGGCCCGCTAATACGTGCGTCCCTGCCAACTACAACGAGGGCTTTGCTATTATTGGAGCGGATCCATGTTCCGTAAGCCGATGCAAATTTAACGATATCTACAGGCGTAAGGTTTTGGGACGGGGCACCACCAATGGTACCTCTAATTCCAGAAATGGATGTTATTAATGTCATAAATCGGGCGGCAAAGATACCTAAAAAAGAGCGATTAACGACTAACAATGTGTACCCTTTTGTCGTTAATTTGGAACGTATTGCATTGCGTCGGTGCAACCCCAAATCGATCAACATTACAAAAAAAACACGGTCCATTAGGAGCCATCGTAATGGTGGTTAGAGATTCGATGGCGGCGATAATACCGATGGCGGTAGAGACGCAATGCATTGCGTCTCTACAATCCCCAACGCGGACCACCATTACGAAAAAAACACGGTCCATTACGAGCCCATCGTAATGACGGTTACGGATTGGATGGCGGCGATAATATAGTTGTGGTAGAGACGCAATGCATTGCGTCTCTACAATCCCCAACGCGGCCACCATTACGATAAAACCACCCCATTATAAATGTCAAGAAATAGTATCTTTGCCTTATGTCACGAATCGTTGAATGCGTTCCCAATTTTAGTGAGGGAAATAATCCCCAAATAATCAAACAAATTACCGATACCATCGCCGCCGTTCCTGGCGTAAAGCTCCTAAATGTTGATCCAGGGAAAGCGACCAATCGCACCGTGGTAACCTTCGTGGGCGAAGTGGAGGCCGTTATAGAAGCTGCCTTTCAGGGCATCAAAATGGCCGCTGAATTAATCGATATGAAGCAACACCATGGCGAGCACCCGCGTATGGGAGCCACCGATGTATGTCCGCTAATCCCAATTTCAGGCATCAGCATGGAAGAAACTGCGGTTTACGCCCAGCGTTTGGCCGAACGCGTAGGATCTGAACTACAAATTCCCGTTTACCTGTATGAAGCCGCACAAGCCAATAAATCAAGATCGAACCTGAGTGTGATACGCGCCGGTGAGTAC
>JBIKIM010000204.1:0-3496 GCA_044361605.1 Bacteroidia bacterium
TTTTTCGATCGGAATAGCTTTTTGTACCGCATAAAGCTATCAGGTGAAATTTCCGAGCTCGAAGAGGGCATTAAAACGCATGAAGAGAAAATTATAGCCCTACGACAGCAGCGAAAAGACTTATTCGGAAACGAGCAAAATTTAGAAAAATATGCCCGTGAAACCTATCTGATGAAAAAAGCGGATGAGGAAATTTTCGTGATTGTAGATGCCGAATAAGTAGGGGCGTGGAAAGAAAAAAGTGTTCATAAAATAATATAGATTGTGCATTTCTATTGATGAGTTGTTAATAGGTTTGCAGTAATACCGATAAAACCCGAAAAATATGAAATTTGTAGCTTCATCCAGCAATTTGCTCCAGCACCTGTTAACCGTTAACGGTGCGATTATGTCGAAGCCCATTATACCGATTCTCGAAAATTTCTTGTTCGATATTAAGGGAGGTGAACTCACCATTTTTAGTACGGATTTAGAAACGAGCATGACTACCACCATGCCCGTAGATGCGAAAGAAGACATGCGCGTGGCGGTGCCAAGCAGAATGGTTATCGATACCTTGCGCTCCTTGCCCGAGCAACAAGTAACCTTTAATGTAGATTCCAATACGTTTGCTATCGAAGTAAGCACCGACCAAGGCCGCTATAAAATGGCCGGACAAGACGCTTCGGATTTTCCCAATCAACCAGAAAAAAGTGGAGATGCGAGTTTAACCATTTCTTCCAATGTGTTGCTAAAGGCCATAAGCAAAACCTTGTTTGCCTCAGGAACCGATGAACTACGTCCGAATTTGACCGGTTTGTTTGTGGAAATGAAAAAGGATTATGTCAATTTTGTGGCCACCGATGCCAACAAATTGGTTCGCTTTACCCGCAAAGACATTAAACCACAGTTGGAACACGGCTTTATCATCCCTAAAAAGCCCCTAAACCTACTTAAAACCGCCCTTCCTAACGACGAAACTCCCGTTGTAATTGATTACAATCAGTCCAATGTGTTTTTCTCTTTCGGAGATACCGAATTGATATGTCGTTTGTTAGATGAGAAATACCCCGATTATTCGGCGGTTATTCCTACGAATAATACCAATAAACTCAATATCAATCGGATGGACTTTTTAAGCGCCATCAGCCGTATCAGTATTTTCGCGTCTAAAACAACACACCAAGTGCGTTTGAAAATTGCCGGAAGTCAGTTAACCCTTTCTGCCGAAGACATCGAAATGGCCAACGAAGCCGTTGAGCAATTGTCTTGCGATTTTAACGGAGAAGATATGGAAATCGGATTCAATGCGCGGTTCTTAAAAGAAATGCTTTCAACCCTTGATGGGGAAATGGTGCAACTGCAACTATCACAACCCAATCGTGCAGGTTTGTTAGTGCCTTTGGCGCAAAACAGCGATGAAGATGTGACTATGCTCATCATGCCAATGATGCTAAGCAGTTACTAATTATTGAAAGATTGCGCTGCCAATGCGCACCAAGGTAGCGCCGTGTTGCAAAGCCAACCGGTAATCGCCACTCATACCAATAGATAATTCCGAAAACAAGGCATCGTTTGAAAAGAAACGGTGCTTTGTTTCGTTAAAAAGGGTTTCGATTGCTGAGAATTCCTGGTGTATCTGTTGCGTGTCTTCTACAAAAGAAGCCATGCCCATAATGCCGCGGATGCGGATTCCAGGCATCGGGTCTTTGAGTAACGCACTTACAAAATCGGGAAATTCATTAGGTGGTACCCCTTGTTTACTGTCTTCTTGTGCCACCCGTGTTTGTAATAAAATATCGATGCAACGACCCTGTTTTTGGGCCTGTTTGTCTATTTCTTGAGCGAGTTTAAGACTGTCTACCGAATGTATGAGGGTTATAAATTCGCTGATGTATTTAACCTTGTTGGTTTGTAAACTGCCAATTAGATGCCATTCGCAATCGGAGGGTAGGGCTTCTCTGCGTTCCAATAGCGACTGTACTCGGTTTTCTGCAAAGGCGCGTTGACCGCAATCATAGGCTTGTTGGATTTCCTCCAAGGGTCGGTATTTTGACACCACAATTAAGCGGGCATTGCTGGGTCGGATTTCCTCTTCGATCTGCCGAATATTCGTTTCTATCATGCTCATTTTATCTACCTTTGTACGATTATAATGTATCGCTTAGGCAAAGTAACAACCATAATAGCACTTTTGTTAGGGGCATGTTCGCAAGACGTGCCGGTTAATAAAGAAACCCTGCGCGGCCTGCTCGTTGATGCCATGCGTTTAGAGGCGTCGCAGCAAGTGGCGTATAATTATCTGCTTTTGCCTGATTCTCTTTGGGAACAACAATATGCATTCGTTCTGAAAAAACATGGAGTCGAAAAGGCCGATTTTATTGAAACCATGGAGTATTACAAACAACATGGAAAGGAGTTTTCCGATCTTATGGCGGAAGTGGTGGTGTGCTTAGAGAATGAAAATAATAAGGAATTTAAACGTTGATATACCCAAACTCATTTGAAGAGCTCGTGGGCTTTGCCCCCTTGCGTTTGCAGCTGCAAGATTCATGTCGCCTTCAAAGTTCGGAGTTGCTGGCTCAGTCTTTTACCATGATTACCGATCCCAAAGAGTTGCGAGATTCTTTGGATATGCTCGATGAGTGTCGGTCAATCATGGAAACGCGGCCTTCTTTATTTGAATGGCCGCATCCCATAGATATGGGTCAAATGCTCAAACATATTCATGTGGAGGGTTTTTTCTTGGGGGAAGACGAACTATTGGGAATTGCTGCCAATATTAAGGTATACGACACGTTCGTATCGGCGCTCTACAATCAGCAAAGTGAATACCCCCATTTTAGGGCCTTGTTTCCCAAAAATGAGCATACCAAAAACGTATTGGCATCGATAACGAAAATTATCGACGAAGAAGCACAAATTCGATTGAACGCCTCGCCCCTCTATCAAAAGGTAAGCACAGAAATCAATCGTATCGAGCGGGAAGCAAGACAACAAACCAAAACAATTTTCAAAGAGTGGAAACAACTGGGTTATACAGCCGATACCGAAGTGACCATTCGAGAAGAGCGTTTGGTAATTCCGGTTTTAGCCGAATTCAAACGTAAAGTAAAAGGATTCGTTAAGGATGTTTCCGCTACCGGAAAAGTGTTATTCATGGAACCGTCGGCTATTGTAGAATTGAATAACCGACTTAAAGAGTTTTTCGCGGAACGCCGCCGCGAACGCGAGCGCATTTTAAAAAAATTGAGTGCCGATATCCGTCCCTTTGCTCCGCAATTACTCCAATGGATGAACGCGTTAACGCAAGCGGATTATGTGTATGCCAAATACCAATTATGCCACCGTTTTGATGCCGATAGACCCCGTGAAAAATCCAGTAACGGATTAATTCTGAAAACAGCCTATCACCCTGTTTTAAAACGCGAATTGGCCAAACAAAATCAGAAAATGATCCCCTTGGATTTGGAAATGGACGAACAACACGTCGTAGTGGTGAGTGGTCCAAACGCAG
>JBIKIM010000203.1:0-3496 GCA_044361605.1 Bacteroidia bacterium
CGAGATATCACAGGAGGTTTACCGCGTGTAACGGAGCTTTTCGAAGCCCGTAACCCGTCGAATCCTGCTGTAGTTGCTGAAATTGATGGTGTGGTAACATACGGAGTTTCTAAACGTGGTAATCAAGAGATTATCGTAACGTCTAAAGACAATGAAGTTAAACATTATCAAGTTTCGCTTTCTAAGCACATCTTGGTACACGATGGCGATTATGTACGTGCGGGTCAACCCCTTTCCGACGGAGCTATTACACCGCAAGATATTTTGCGTGTAGAAGGACCAGCGGCCGTGCAGCGTTATGTGTTGAATGGAATCCAAGAAGTATATAATCTTCAAGGGGTAAAAATCAACGACAAGCATATCGAGGTAATCGTGCGTCAAATGATGCAGAAAATGGAAATCATGGATCCAGGAGATACCCGTTTCCTTGAAGGAGAAGCCGTAGATAAGTGGGTTCTTCAAAAAGAAAACGATTGGATTTACGATAAGAAATTCGTGACAGATTCTGGCGAAAGCACAGTAATGCACGGCGGTCAAATCGTAAGTTTAAAGGATCTGCGTCAAGAAAATAGCGCCCTGCGCCGTCAAGACAAAAAAGTAGTTGCGTATCGCGATGCGGTACCTGCAACGGCTACGCCTGTATTGCAAGGAATTACCAAAGCTTCTTTGGGAACTCAAAGCTTTATGAGTGCGGCTTCCTTCCAGGAAACCACGAAAGTCTTGAACGAAGCAGCTATTTCTGGTAAAATTGATGAGTTGAAAGGTTTGAAAGAGAACGTGATCGTAGGGCATTTGATTCCTGCAGGAACGGGTATCCGTAGATTCGACAACCTCATTACCGGTTCTAAAGAAGAGTACGATCGATTGATGGCATCTAAATTAACGACTGCTGAATAAACAATCAACGCTTAAATAGAAGGGCTGCCTCAATTCTTGAGGCAGCCCTTTTTGTTTCAATGGGAAGTGAATCTCTTATGAGTAGTTCATTTTCTTTTAATGAGAAATGATTCGTTTTAGGAGTAACCTTTTTGTTTCAATGGGCAACGAGTCGTCTTATGAACAGTTCTTTTTCTTTTTTTGTGAAAGAATTCGTTTTAGTAGTAACCCATTTTGTTTCAATGGGAAGTGATTTATATACAACTAATACTATAGGTGATTGTGTTGCCAGATAAACTAAAATAGTGGCGATGTTCGGAAGGTAATGCACCCAAGCACCCTTCTGCAATGCATACAAAAACGATGCCTAGGCAATAAGTATGGAGATAAAACTAACGTCTAGTTGTCTTCGCTACTTGAATCTTACACAAGCAAGCCAGTAAGTAATACAATATTTTTAATATAAAAGTCTAATTGATTTCGCTACTTGAATCCAATTGCGTTTGGTATAAGTCGTAATACGCACCTTTTAGATTCATTAAAAACGCATGATTGCCCATTTCTTTGATAATTCCGCGTTCCAATACCATGATTTCATCGCAATGTTTAATCGTACTCAATCGGTGTGCAATGACAACAGCTGATCGATTTAGCAATAAGATTTCAATGGCCTTTTGTATTAAATGCTCTGTTTGGGAATCTATGGCGCTTGTGGCTTCGTCCAAAACAATAATATCGGGATTAACCGCAATTGCTCGAATAAACGATATCAACTGTCGCTGTCCTTGCGATAAACTCAAGCCGCGCTCCATCACATTAAAATCAAATCCGCCCGGTAAGGCATCAATGAAGTCAAAGGCACCCATCTTTTTGGCCACTTCAATGATGCTTTCGGTAGATACGGCGTCATTTTTCAGGGCTAAATTGCTCCGTATGCTTCCCGAAAATAAAAATACATCTTGCAGCACAAAAGCAATGCGATGTCGCAGCGAGGCCATGTTATACGTATTGATTTCCCGGCCATCAATGAGAATGTCGCCCTTTTGATGCTGGTACAATTGGGTAATCAAATTGGCTACACTGGTTTTTCCGCTTCCGGTAGCCCCAACCAATGCCAAGGACTTTCCTGGCTTCACCTCAAAACTTAGGTCCTTTATAATCCATTCATCGGGGTTGTAAGAGAACCACACGTTTTTAAACTCGATATGGCCACTTAATGGGGGCGCTATAAACGATCCGGTAGGTTCTAAGTTGTTGGTGTCGTCTAGCAAGTCGAAAATGCGCTCAGCGGCCACAATACCCATTTGTATGTTGTTGAATCGATCGGCTATGGCTCGGATGGGTCGAAAAAACAGGTTGACAAACATAATAAAAGCAGTTATTTCTCCCAATTTTAGCTGACTTTCGAACATCAACAAACTTCCGTACGATATAATAATGGCAAAGGATAAAGCAACCAATACCTCTACGACGGGAAAAAACACACTGTAATAAAAAACGCTTTTGATATTGGCATCTTTGTGCTTTTTATTAATGTCTTGGAATTTTTCGTACTCTCGTTTTTCCTGATTGAAAAGCTGCACAATTTGCATACCGGTGATGCGTTCCTGTAAAAAGGCGTTGAGATTTGAAACTTGGTTTCGCACTTCTTGGAAGGTATCACGGATGCCTTTTCTAAAAACATTGGCGCTGTATAATAAAATAGGGACTACCGTAATCGTTAAAAACGTGAGCTTCACATTGATATAGAACATACACGCCAAAATGGCTATGATTTGAATCATGTCGCCTAAAATGGTTATCACGCCCGATGCGAATAGGTCGGTTATCGTTTGAATGTCTGAAATACTTCGGGTAACTGCGGTGCCTACGGGCGTGCGGTCATAGAAACGCAATTTCAATTTGGTCAAATGTTCGTAAACATGCTGACGTAATTTTAAAATCACCCCTTGGGCAATAACAGCAGACAAATAAGAATTGTAAAAGCCCAACAAGGCTTGTGCCAATAACCACGCCAACAAAACGCCACAAGCGGCGGCTAACCACTGAAATTGTTGGGCAATAATGACTTCGTCTATGATGATTTTATACAAATAAGGCTGCAGTGCCGTAAATAGTGACTGAAAAATCGTAAGGAAAACAGCTAGAATAATCCCTTTACGCTGCTCTTTGGCCATTTGCAGTAAGCGAACGAGCATGACCCATTGATTGGTTTTGCGCGGCTTTGCGGTTTGGGTTTGATTCATTTTGCTGCAAAAATACCACCAATTTGTGGGTTTAACGGCGGGTATCGCTGCTGTGTAAAACTTTTATGCGGTGGTTTGTTGCAAAGGGGGGGCTCGCGGACTTAATATTGCAATATGGCTCGTCATATTGCAATTGCAGGAAATATCGGGGCGGGTAAAACCACCTTAACCAATTTGTTGGCCAAACATTACCAATGGGATGTTCAGTTAGAAGACATGGATGAAAATCCATACATATCAGATTTTTATGAGGATATGCAACGCTGGAGTTTTAACCTTCAAGTTTATTTTTTAAATACCCGCTGGCAGCGCATTCAAGAAATTAGGAAAGCCGAGAAGACGGTAATCCAAGATCGAACCATTTATGAAGATGC
>JBIKIM010000205.1:0-3493 GCA_044361605.1 Bacteroidia bacterium
AATTGAATCTACCTTACCCACCACACCGTCGGTATCAACGCTTAAATCGTGTCGGTCAATTTCCCATTTTCGGAGGAAATCGATCACGGCTTCGATCCCTTCACAGCGTTGCGATGTTTCAGGAACCGGAAGTCCCCAGTTGCTCGCTTCTTGCAGCCCTTGAGAATGGGAGGGGAAAGAAAGTTCATCTCCAAAATAGTGGTACAATCCAATATCCAAGGGCCGCTTGGCCACCTCGCGGGAATCTTTCGTTTTCAGTGAGCCCGAGGCCACGTTTCGGGGATTGGCGTAAAGCGCTTGACCGGCAGCGGCTCTTTCTTCATTGAGTCGCTCAAATCCCTTGCGGTGCATGAAAATTTCACCTCGAATTTCAAATTTCGCGGGGGCGCTTGCGTGCAACTGACGCGGCAAACGGCGCAGGGTTTTTACGTTTTCGGTAACCACATCTCCTTGAATGCCATCGCCACGGGTAATGGCTTTAACCAATCGGCCGTTTTCGTAATGCAGGGAAATGGCCAACCCGTCGATTTTCAGTTCGCAACTGTAAACGACTGTTTCAATTTCAAGGGCTTTCCGAATGCGCGCATCAAACTCGCGCAGTTCGTCTGCGTTATAGGTATTTCCCAAAGAAAGCATGGGACGTTGGTGTTTTTCAGTTTGGAAATCGCCCACAATATCGGAACCTACCTGTTGGGTTGGGGAATCGATAGTGATTAAATCGGGGTACTGCAATTCTAAGGATTCCAATTCTTTTAAGAGGGAATCAAATTCAAAATCTGAAATTTCGGGTTCGGCCCGAACATAATATAAATAGTTATGGCGATGTAAATCGCTGCGAAGTTGTGAGATACGATTAATGGCCTCGGGTCGCTGCATGATGCCGTGAATTTAATCACAAGTAGCCAAATAATATCTTGTCACAGTACGCCTATTATAAACGCTTCGACCTCTTTTTATGCACATTTGTTAGGCACAGGAGCCAAGGCGCTGCCATAATCGGGCGCCGTTGAACCTCAAAGTATAAGCGCGGCGGATTATTTCTTAATGCCGTGTCAAGGGGGCTGTAAAATTATTTTGGACAGCTGTAATTTTAATATGTTCTTTGTAAGGAAATGTCAGCACAAATCATTGCCACAAACAAAGTCGTGAGCCTAGCCTATACGCTCATGCTTAACAGCGGTGAATTAGCCGATGAGGCTACTACCGACGAACCCCTAGTGTTTATTCACGGAATTGGACAAACATTAGCGGCTTTTGACGATCAACTAAACGGATTAACAGTAGGAGATACGTTCTCATTTACGCTATCTGCTGAAGATGGCTACGGTGAATCTAGCCCTAACTACATCGTTGAAATCCCGAAAAACATCTTCGTAGGTCCCGATGTGCCAGACGATATTCTTGAAATTGGTGCCACTCTTCCTATGCAAGATGAAGAAGGCAATCCCATGGACGGTACCGTATTAGAAATTGGTGAAGATACCGTTACTATGGATTTCAATCACCCATTGGCTGGCGAAGCACTTGGGTTTTCAGGAACCATTTTAGAAGTGCGCGATGCCACACAAGAAGAACTTGACCACGGTCACGTTCACGGTCATGGCGACGACGACTTCGATCATTAATAGACTTTAAATACCGATTAAATAGGATTGCGGTTCACGTAAATGGGGACCGCAATTTTATTTTCTCGACTTTTTTAACTTTTTTGCAAAAAAAAATATCACGACGTGCCACGAAATGAAGGGTGCCGTTGTCTAATGCATTAGCAACGCCTTAGGCGCATGTGATGAAACATTACAATGACCGACAAAGAGCTGGTGGAAGGATGTATTCGGGAAGACCGAAAGTATCAAAAAATCCTATGGAATTTATATTCCTCCAAGCTAATGTCGCTTTGTTTACGTTACTGCAAAAATCAAGAAGAAGCTGAAGACGCACTCATGGAATCATTCGTTCGCATCTACGACAAAATGCCGACCTTCCGGTACCAAAGTTCACTAGAAACTTGGATGCGTAGGATATCTGTGAACGTTTCCATCAATAAATTACGCGCTCAAAAAGACATTTGGAAAGAAATTTCTGAAAGTGAATACGAAATAGGATACACCGATACCGCTTTTTTACAATTTGAGGCGAAACAAATCTTACAATTAATTGAAAAACTTCCAGTAGGATATAGAACCGTTTTTAATTTGTATGTGGTGGAAGGTTATTCCCACAAAGAAATTGCCGAAATGATGGCCATTGATGAAGGTACCAGTCGGTCGCAATTAGCGAAAGCCAGGAAATCGCTCATCGAAATGCTCGAACACCTAAACATTTCCCGTTAATGTCGCAAGATCCATTCGAACATATCGCCGAAATACTCAGAAACCACGAGGTTAGACCAAGTCAAAACGCCAGTTTTGAGGAAGTGATGAACCGCCGTAGAAAAAAGCGCCGTGGATTCTTTTGGTGGTTTCAACGCAGTATGGTGGGTGCATTATTGCTAGGAGTAGCAGGGGGAATTGCCTTTTTTAACAGGTCTAACATCCCGGCCTCGGGCATTGAAAATACCTCGAGTACCCCTAATCTTTCGCTTCGGGAAACCGAATCACGCCTGAGTAATTCATCGAAATTAGTAGAAACAGACATTCAACCGCCGGCCGCTTCGGCTTCCAATGCCGCAACCAAGGCACGTATAGGTACTAAAAATCAACTTGCCCAAAATTCCAAGAAGCAAACGGCGAATACAGGCTTGTTTGGGTTGTTTCAAACCTTCAATGCGCACCGTAAACAAATAAGCGGGAACCATCCGAAGACAATGGGTGCTTTGTCTAATCCTTCACAAGAGCGTTTGGATTTAGACTACAAACCGAATAAAACATCCCCAAACAATACAGACATTTATGCCCAGGGAGGTTCCCCGATGTCACTGGCTAATGTCTACGATTTTGGGGCGAAAATGGCTATCGGATCTACCATTTTTGAGTTCAATTTAACAGAACAGCCCGATAATTATATCGATTGGAACTTTGAACTGCCGTCAATGGCCATCCGTACCCGTAAATTACCTTGGTACGTGGAGTTCTCAGCCATTACCGGAAGCGACAACCAAGTGCAATTTGACGGTAAAGAGAACTTAAGTGTTCTCGGTACTAATTATATGGCTCAATACCAAATGAGCCTGCTCCGCGAATTTAAAGGAGCCAATATGTGGGGACTAGGCCTACAATATACCCAATGGGTGGGAAATGGCGAATGGCGTAAACGTGAGTTTTTAGACATCTTGGATATCGACACCCAAACTGTGGCTATAAATATACCTGGACTTCCAACCCAATATGTAACGTACTATGATACGCAAACCGTTCAACAATCGAACATAAGCACGGGTCAAATCAAATATAATATCGATAAGTTTTCTTTGCCTATTAGCCATCGAGGGTATGTACGTTTGCTAAAAACGAACTTCCGATATGCGGCACAAATAGCGCCTGGTTTTATTCGC
>JBIKIM010000206.1:0-3490 GCA_044361605.1 Bacteroidia bacterium
TTCCTCTTATGTGGGGTCGGGATTATTGGATGCCCAGTTCGATTTTAATTTGTACGATCGCATGGTGGATGTTTTTGCGTTTGGCGATCCGATGGAAATTTTGGTAAACGAACAAAATCGCAGTTTGGAAACCTATGGATATCACCATTTGATGGGAAATATTACGGGGAACCAGGACCGCACGCGATTGATGAGTTTTGCCGATGGTACTATCGATCGCAGCACCGATTGGATGGAGCTTAAGCGGATAGGACATTTGCGCGATTTGCCTCAAAATGGAACCCGTGGGTTTGAGCGTTTTGGTTTGTTTTATGCCTATCAAATGACGGCACCGGGCATTCCGGTGGTCTATTATGGTGATGAGTTTGGAATGACCGGGGCAAACGATCCGGGCAATCGCAATCCCATGAAATTTGAAGGTTTGAGCGAGCAGGAATTGGCCTTAAAGGCTTGGGTGAAGCAATGTATTGAATTTCGCAGGTCCAGTATGGCGCTGATGTATGGCGATTTCGAATGGCTGTACCACGATTCCGATCGTGCGGTAATTAAAAGATCCTACAGAAATGAAACGGTTATTACGATTATTAATAGGGGTAATAAGGATTTCAGATGGTCGGGAACCAATGGTTTTGAGTCTTATGGAAAGCTGGTAAAACGAATTGGGAATGGCATTGCGTATAAGGATTTATACTCGCTATCACCGGGTTCGGCATTGATACTTAAATTTAAAAAATAAGCATATGAGAAAAATAATTGTAGCCCTTTTGGCCATTTGGGGAGTGGCAACGGTGAAAGCGCAGTCGCTTTTGCCCGAAAATCCGATTATGTATGAGGTAAATCTACGCCATCATACGCAAACAGGTACTATTGAAGCCTTTTTACCAAGTATTGAGGAGTTGAAGTACCTTGGAGTGAATGTGGTTTGGATAATGCCTTCACAGCCCATAGGAAGGAAGAAACGCAAAGCCAAAGGCGATGTGTTTGTAGAAGACTTGGTTCAAGAAGAAGGGGAAGTCGATAAATGGGAAAAGTATAAGGGCAGTCCGTATTCCATTTCCGATTATACCGCGGTAAATCCGGATTACGGTACCTTGGAAGATTTCCGAAATTTGGTTAAAAAGTGCCACGAAAACGGAATGATTGTGATTTTAGACTGGGTGGCGAATCATACCGCATGGGGCCATAGATGGATCACTGAATATCCCGAATGGTATATGAAAAACGAGAAAGGGGAGATTACCGATCCTTTAGATAAATCGGGAAAGAGTTTGGGCTGGACGGATGTGGCCAAGTTGAATTACGCGGAGCCGGGCCTTAGAAAGGCCATGATTGAAAGTATGAAGTTTTGGATAGACAGTGTAGATTTGGATGGATTTCGGTGCGATGTAGCCATGGATGTTCCGTCGGATTTTTGGGCAGAAGCCACTACTGAGTTGAGAAAAGTAAAGCCCGTATTTATGTTGGCCGAATCGGAAGAACACGATATGAACCAATTTAACGGGTCGTTCAACGCGTATTACGGTTGGGAAGTACACCATCTTTTGAATAAAATTTCCCAAGGAAAAGAAACACCGAAAGAATTGTGCAAGCAAGTGGAGCGCAAACATAAGAAGTTCCCTACTGATGTTTTTTCGATGAATTTTATTACCAATCACGACGAAAATGCGTGGAATGGAACGTTGTTCGAGCGCATGGGCGATGCTTGGAAGGCGATGGCCGTATACACCTATTTTACACCGGGTATCCCTTTGTTGTATACCGGTCAAGAGGTAGGCAACAGCAAGCGATTGGCATTCTTTGAGAAGGATAATATTTTGGCGAGTCGTGATGCGGCTTCCATAAGCGCGTTTTATCGCGAATTGGGCAATTTAAAGCGGTCTCTGCCAGAAATGGGTATCAGCGAGGAGTTGAATAATCCGGTGTCGTTTGACGTACATAATAAAGCGTTGCTTTCATGGGTGCGTGAAACGGCAGAAGCGGATAAAACCCAACGCAGTCGCACCTACGTGGTCGTGAATATGTCGGATAAAACCCAGAAATGGGGTAAGAGACCTGCGGGTAATGTTGTATTGAGCTCTGGTTTAGCAGCAAACACAATAGAACCTTGGGGCTATCGCGTTATAAAAATGACCTATAAATCGAAATAAGCGAATCAATTGGAATTTTGATTGTCGTTTTAGGTCCGTATTGAAGCGATTACAGAGTCTTATAAAACAAAGAGCCAAGGCAATGCCTTGGCTCTTTGTTTATTATTTGGGGAAGTTTCTTAGCAACCGCCTAGATTGAAATGATAGGTGAGGGTGCCATCGACCATATCGGAAGTGGTTCTTAAATTGGGTTTTACGATTTGAAACTCAATTCGGATGATTTTTCGTCCAATCGGAACGGCATTAAACAGTTTTTCAGGGATACAACTGTATTGAAAAGTGCCTTTTTTGGTTGTCTTCATTTTCAAAATGGGAAAATCACCGGCTCTTCTGGCGTTAGCAGCAATAAGATAAGACGCCCCTGTTTCATCGTATGCTATGGGATACACATACAAATCTTCGGCATTTTGCATGCTTACTTTGTCTTCTGCAGCATTGTTGTATACAATAGAGAATACGTCTTGGGTAGTGGTTGCGATGGTGTCTTTTTTATCACCGCGACCTAAGGGAACGGTTAAGAATTTCACTACAGGACCTACAGGCGGATCTACGGCAACGGATAAGTCTTCGGTTTTGCGATCGGGATCGCCATAGCCACCGCCGTCTTTTGGCTTCACTAAGAAATGGAAGTCTTCCTTGTACACGTTGGCTGCTGAGGTTTCATAAAACTCCGTGGGAGTCATGGTAAAACTATACAAGCCCTCTGCTTCTTTGGTCATTTTAAGCGCTTCGTTGCTGTTTTTCCAAGCAGCACCACCGATGCCATTCGCCAATGGGTGACCTGCGGGATGTTCTTTTGGTTTCCATGTCCAAATATAGATGTCTTCTGTTTGCGCCAATTCAACGATGCCCCAATCGTTGCTGGTAAGCTTCAGGTTCACCATGATCTTACAAGGTTTATCTGGCGCAAACTCTTCTGGTTTGTCTAAATAAGCCGCCTGAGAAAATAGGTTTCCTGTTAGGGCAATTGCAATAAATGCAAAAATGGATACAATTATCTTTTTCATTTTCTGCGGAATTTATATTGATAAATAGTAGTGGGCGTGGTGCCGCTTTCACAATAGCGGGTGAGCTCGAATTCTAAGGTAGCGTCTACGGTACGTATGGTGCGGATCAAGCCACAATCGTATTTCAGGGTGTCGTTATTGCTGTTAATGTTTTTGAAATGAATGCGGCTAGGGGCCTCGTTATTGTCAAACGCCCAAATTCCTGAAGTACCTATGTAAAGTGGGTCGGTCCCATTAAAGGTGTAGGTAAAGTCTTGGGAATTGACCGTCAATTCGATGACCCTATCCGTAAACATTTCGCTTACGTCGAGTACATTTTCTTTTTCGATATCTTTT
>JBIKIM010000207.1:0-3480 GCA_044361605.1 Bacteroidia bacterium
CGTTTTCAATGGCTTCTAAATACCAATCGATATTCGGATAAATGTTTTTGTAGGTGATTCTTTTGAATCCATGGGCGTTCCACTCTGACGGACCAAAGGTCCAATAGAAATCGGATTGACTTTGGGCATCAAAAATAAGGTGTGGATTTTTACGGGATTGGCTAAAAAGCAACTGAATGCTATCGTTGGTTGCTAGAAAATCCGATTCTTGTGATGGATCGAGAATATCGCCTTCAATTTCCTTGGTGGAGAATGATTTGGGATGCTTGGATTTTCTTTTTTTCAATGGAGGGGCAAAGAAGTTCCAAGAAAACCCTGCTTGATTTTTATAGAGGTAAATATTGTGCGTTCCCGTCCACATAACCGCGGCAATATTGGAGTCGATATGATCGTATTGTCCTTTGTTTTCGATAAAAAACCGATCGGGAAAAGGATTGGATTTGACGTAGGCATTTTGTCCAAAACCCAAAACGAAAAAAAGTGTGCAGGATATGAATCCGACACACTTTTTGAGATGTTTATTTTGGATGTGTATCATGAAATAAATTAGATTTCGCAAATTCTGCATTATTTACGACAATTACGTGATAGATTTTTATCATGTTGCTTGTTTCTGTATGTTATAACCAATAATAATTCACCCAGATTAATCCAGGGTTCACTTCGGGAATCTTTAGGATTAGTTGAATTAGTTGAATTAGTTGTTGAGTTGTTGATTTCAGGATAGCATTTTGGATCCGTTTGGGCTTTTAATTGAATGATACAAAAGCCATGCATTGATATTATAAAGAATAGTAATTTCTGCCTCATAGTTTTATTGTTTTATTCTGTAGCCATTAAAAGTAGTTGGATTTTTATAAATTGGATCCGGATTGGGTCCTGGGTAATAGCCCCAATGGTTTAATGAAGGAATTTCTACATGAATACTATCTAACGTCTTGTTTAAAAGAAAAACCGGTCCATCTACTGATGTTGCAAAACGATTAGTTAATTTATCAAGCGTCAAATCCCATGGGGCAATATCCTTTGAATGATACCCATTGGGTAAATTATAATACGCTCCAAATATTCCGTCTGGTTTACTATTTATGAATGTTACATTAAATGTATCTTGCGGTTTGGCAGTTAAACACCCTCTAAATACTCCGTTATATGAATCGTAATTGCCTTTTCGGTATGCACGCATAATATAATGTTTAACCACAGTATCCCTACCATCATCGCCAGCTTTGCATCTCGGATTGGGCTTACGGCAAGTAATGCATCTTATGGTTATGGGTCCTTCTGTACCTGGTACGTCTTTATCAAAAAAAACTATGACTGAATCTCCACGGCGGTATCTTTTTTCAGTACCTATTTTCCACAATACACTGTCATTTCCACTCTGCCAGCATTTAAAGTTATAAGTGCCAGTTCTTATTGTATCGTCTTCCGGCACCCTGTAATAGGTGTGCGAATTAGTTTTAGGATTGATGTAATCTAATACAATATCAAAATCTGCATTACTCAATGGATTGGCCCGGCATGGGTCGTAATTTTCACATTCCGGGTTTTTGTAATCATTGCAATACTTGCGACATGAAACCATGACTGTTGAATAAAATAACACAGCACTAATTAGTAAGATGTAAGTTGCTTTTTTCATGATACTTTAGCGAATATATAATACACTCCAATTCTTGGACCAACAGATTATGGAATTTAAGTTAATATTTAATTTCAAATTCATCAACTATTGGATCACCCGTTACTTTTCCTGTTATAGAACCTACGTAATTAACAATGTTAATATTGCCTTGATAATACTTCCATGAAAAAGTATTCGAATTCACACCCCAAACAATCCCCCATTCTTCGTTAGGCGGTGTAGTTAATGTGTAATCATAACCATTAGACACATTGGTTAACGTGTCAATAACTTGCCTAAATACATTATTTGAATTTAATTTAGAATAACCAACAAATAAAGTATCAGTATTTTTAATTTTTGGACAATTGCAAATGATTTTAAATTTCCCCAAAGTTGATTTATAAAACACTTTATCTACATCTTTATTTATAGGAATATCTTTAAATTTCATAAAATTATTTATTACACTTATTGAATTTGCAGATATACCCTTTATCCTGTCGTACATAAATTCAAAATCTCCTGAATCGTTGGTCGTAAAAGAACCCAAATCATCAATTATTTTATTGGCAGTTCCTCCTTTGGTATAGACAGTAAATGTCAACCCTTTAAATCTTTGACCTGTTGTTCCATCCATTACTCTACCTTTTATTTTGAACTTTTCAGGTTCTTTTTTGCAGCCCACTTGGGCTACAAATAAGATGGCTATGATTATGTATATTATATTTTTCATATTTTTAATTGTTCTTTAGAATGATTTTGTTTCTAAAAAACCCGTTTGAGGTAGTTCCCTGATATTACAATATTAGCAATTAAAAAAGCAACTTACATGATAGAAATCTATCATATGATTGTCGATATTTATGCTGTATTTGCGAAAGATGAGATTGAAGTCTACTATTTGTCCAATAAATGTGTATTAGCTTAAAATGGAATTGATAGATATATATCTAAATGTCGAGTTCTTCCTAATCCTTTTTTTGATTATTCAAATTGGGTGGAAATTATTAACGGTACCTGATTTTGACTACAATAACATAGCGTTAATCTTATATATTACAGTGTTGTTTGCGAATAAATTGGTGATTGCCACATTTGATAACAAAGAAATACTCTATTACTTCTTTCATGCGTTTGCCCCCTTAGGTATAATACTTGGCCTCTGGCTTAAAGAAAAGATCAAAATACCATGGATTGTACTATTGTGGGTGCTTGGTTCTTTGTTGTTGTGGTATATATCTAACTACTTTGCTTATTTTATGGTGTATTGTATTGCCTTAAGTGCATTAATGAGAGAAGCCATTAAATCTGCAAAAAGCAGAAGTACTATACTCAAACACTCTTATTTGCCTATTGTAATCGCCATTGATTTGTTCTTTGCCTTTAATGCAGTAGTATTAAATGTAAAAGGATTGAACTGGGCTAATTCTCAATTTATAGGTTATTTGAAATATCTAATAATGCCATTTTCATTGTTAACCTTAATATTGATTTATGTTAAATTCCGAAGATACCCTACTGATTAGTATCATAGCCATAATAGTTCCTGCCATTATTATATTAATCGGCACACTTAGCTATAGTAGGTCCGTGGTTAAACGCTACTCCAAAGTATTGAAAAGATTGTACCTTGCAAGTTTTAAAGGAATTGATACTGAACGAAAAAGAATAGCAAGTGAGCTGCATGACCATCTTGCGCTGCATTCTATAACAATAACTTCTGAATTTGATGCTCTCAAAAAACGACTCGGTGGTGAGGATCTTGATTCTGTTTTAAAAATTGAATCAATGTATGATTTATTTCGATACCGGACACATCAAATAGTTGAGTATATGTACCCCAAAGGATT
>JBIKIM010000208.1:0-3479 GCA_044361605.1 Bacteroidia bacterium
ACCCAGTTATCCTTACCCAAGCGGACCAATCAAAGGGCATTGAGTTGTTGGCCGAAGCCCTATCCCAACACGAAGCGTTTAATCACAACAAGGAACGTCAAATTCTTCTCTTTGCTGAAAAATCCTTCGCCATTATCCAAGAACACCGCATGCGCGACCTAAGTCTTGTTCAAATACAATCGGATGTACGTGCCGCCCTGGAGGAAAATCCCGACTTGAACTTATTTGAATTCATAGAGCCTTATTTCTTGAAACACCAATCCTGAAGCGGCCATTAACACGCTGCGGTTTCACCGCTCAACTTTCCACGTATTCACAGTACCTAAAACCTCATTTAAAATAATGAATAGGCGTTTTGCAACGAACTATTTTAATTACGGAACTCCCGCTAAATTAATGCTAGAAATAGGTTCGAAATTCAAACCCATAAAGGGTGGAGCGCTTTAAAAGCAATGCGCACCCGTACAGAAAAAACTAGTGAATGATTTGGATTTTACTGCTTGAACCGGCGGTTTGAAGGATGTACAATCCTTGTGGCAACTGCGCAAAATTAAGTTCTTCCCCAACTGCTTTGATTGTGCTTTGCGCGCTCACACGCCCTAAAGCATCGTACAATACCCAATTATTTCCTATTTCTTGGGGAAGCCAATTAACGAATACGCTTCCATTGCTCGGATTCGGATGAATATGAAGCGCTGGGGTTGCTAACGCGTACACAAAGGCATTGGGTTGTGTTACGGCGACCTGACAATTATCAGAACTCGCTTTCCAACGAGAATCAAAATCCATATACGCCGTATTATCGATGCGCGTATTGAGGGGTAAATCTTGATATAAATCAATACTGTATTGCACCCATCCGCTAGAGGCCGAAGCACTAAATTCTGTAGTTTTCAAATTAGCGGGATCAAACGTAACCACTAAAATACGTCCTTGCTGAATGGAATATTTGGCATTGGTTGGATAAAACGACTTCAACACAACCCGTTTCATGGGAAGTATTTGCGAAAGCGTATCAATTAGAACGGCTTTATTAACCGTTTGAGCGCCGGTATTCTTAAAGTCAACTGTGTACGTCCAAGTACGAATATTTTGAGGGATTTGTAAGCCCAAATCGCTGTTCTTAATTACGGCCGAACCTGCATTGCCCCTTTTACCGATTTTTAAAACTTCACTTGCTTTATTGTCAGTGGGGGTTAGGTCGGAAGCTAGTATAAGGCTACCGGTTTTGGCTTCAATGGTATATTCGTCGGTGGCAGTTGCCGCAAAGGGCATGGTAAAACGCACCATAAACGATCGTGTTTCAAATGGCTTGAGATCGGCAAGTGTGAAAATGGCCGTAATACCGTCGTAATCATCGGCAGCCGGTTCGCTGTAAAAATCTGAAAGCGGCAGCGCATGAGCAACATGCACGAGTCCATTTTTCACCACACTTCCACCGTGATTGGTGACTTGTACAATGGCTTGTATGGTATCTCCAGCCTTTAAATCTGCCGGATATATAGGGTGTACATCCACTTCAACGTCTGCAGTATTGGGATTCATATACTCCCCTATGCTCACTTGAGAATAACGTCCATTCCTAATTTGTGTTGCGTAATTGGTCTTACAAAGCGAAGTCATATGGCGCTTGGCCACATGTTCGATTTGATATTCTCCTTCTGGTAAACCCAATGAAAAATGTCCGTTTCCATCAGTTACCGCAAAATACGATTTTCCTGAAATCTTTTGAATTAATCGCAAAATTGATTGCGGAATACCGGATTCCCCATCGTCTTTGATGCAATTGTTATTAAGATCGTAAAATAAATCCCCATTCAAATTGCCCGTAGCAAATTCGAGGCTTGAAAAGTATTTGATATCGGTATTTTGTTCTAGGAAATTTCCCCAAACAAATGCACCTAATCCCCGTTGACCCAAGCGAAAATCTCCATTCAAACGATTGCCCGTAAAGGTAATCGTATTGTTTTGAAAACGTAAAAGAGAGGAACCCGACGCATTTTTAACAAAATCGCCCCCAATAAGAAGATAATCGGAAAGTCCGGCAATGCTTACAGGCTTTGCGGTAGTAAAAGAGTCAAAAGCAATTGGACTGGACCAATTCACTTTGAAGGTTCTAATTTCATTTTGTTGCAAGCTGTTTTTCCCTAAAGCGGCCAATTGATCGCCAAAAGAGGCCAATTCTAATACTTCGCCGTTGAAGGGACTTCCAATACCGCCCCAACCGCCATTGGCCGCGGTGTAATAGGCTATATTACCAGTTAAATCGCCGGCAAAACGCGTAAAATCGCCTCCAATATACAATCGGTCTTTAACCACCATTAGCGAACGGATTGTTCCGTTAGCACCTTGATCCACATTATTGGTACCTAAATACGACCATTCATTTCCGTCAAAGGCAGCAATGTTTTGCACGCTATTTCCGTTTACAGTTGACTGAAATTTACCGGCCACAATTAAGCGACCGTCGAAAACGGTCATACTTATAATTCCATTATTACGGGTATCCACCACACCTGTTTCGGGCACCCATTGGTGTTGGGATTTTGACCATTTGTATAAGTGGGTTACGGGTATTTCTGCATCTTTAGACGCATTGGCAATATAGGCCCCCACGTAAATCTGTCCTTTATACGAAGCTATAGAATGAAAATTATAAGATCCCTCGGTAGGAATAATAGGTTCTGGGGTTTCAAGCCCGGGATAAATTGCCCAAGTAACGCCATTCCACAATGCTAAATTATAATCGTTTTGAGCCGGAGTTTCCACCGCTTCGTACAAGGCGTAAAAACCTTCTTCACTTGCGTAAGAAGCCACAACCCTGCCCGGCAAACCTGTTCCCAACGGCTGTAACACCTGTGCTTGTGCCAGTGGCATAAACAAGGATAGTACTGCGATTGCGAACGCCTTTCTCATCCGATCAAAGTTAGTCGATATGTTTGAAAAATATACCACCTTAGAAGAGTTTCAATGTGTAAAAAACAGACATACCTAAAGACCAACCGCGGTTCATAACGGAAGCATCTTTTTTATAGAATGGACTCAGGGCACCTTGTGTATTCAGGCGGAGTCCTACATATTGATTGCGAGAAAGTTGGTACGATGCTCCAGCGCTAATGCGTGCCGACCAAATGTGTGCGCGATACACGTCGTTACCGGCTTCCAATAAACTCAAATCGTGGTAATTGAGCGTTTTCCCTTGAGACGCAAATAAACGGTTGTAACGGGTGCTCACTTCGCTATTGAACGACCAGAAACGGTTAATCGGGTACTGATAACCCAATCCGATTGGAACGCTGATCATCTGCATGGTTTGAATGCCTTCATGTTGAACGCGCTGACCGAGTCCGAGATAACCAAATATGGGATAATTACCCAACGCATCGGCCTCAAAACCTTGGGCCACACTTACCGGTATGCTATCGCGGAAGTCAAAACTTTGCATTGTGCGGTTTTGCGCGAAACCGAGTCCCACAGAA
>JBIKIM010000209.1:0-3470 GCA_044361605.1 Bacteroidia bacterium
AGCTATTTGTATTTTGGGGAAGCCCATTCACGACTTCCCCTTTTGTATTATACTGGTCATCAAAACTATAAGCCAACGTCGGCAAAAATTGAATCCATAACTAATTGTATTTGGGGGGAAGCCCATTCACGACTTCCCCAAATAATCAGGACTTCTTCTTTGGGGGGGTAGGCACCACAATAGTGGGCATTGACTTCTTTGGTATTTGTATGGTATTCGGAATGGTTGGAGACGTTTGACGTGGGTTAACAGGAGCGGGTGATGGCGTTGAATCCATAGGCTTTACTTCCATATCGGTCTTTGTTCTGGGTACCGGTGTGGTTCTTGGAGTCGGATTTGTTTCACAGGGACATGGAGGACAAGGCTTATTTTCTTGTATTTCTTCCATAACCATAGTGGTATCGTAGTAAGATTCTTTTACGAGTTCTTTTCGGCGGTGATTGGTGCTTAAATCGAAAAGGATTCCGAGTTTCCACATTCCTGTTTGATAATTTACCTGTTGTTGCTTGGCTTGCATCTCAACACCATTGAATTGGGTATTGTTCACATCGGCGAGTTCTATTTGAGTACCCATCTTCCATTCGTGTGCCAATACCAAACTTGCCCAATTACTCATGCGCAATCGTACACCTACTTCAGGAGCCCAATAAAAAGCAGCATTGGTGGTAATATTCTCTTGTTTAAGGCTTTCATATTCGGTCATCATCATATAGGTTTCGGTAACCTGATCGGTAGACAATAAACTTACGCCCCCCTGAAAACCTATAAATGGATGTATTTTACCCCATGCCCATTCGTATCGAGCCATCGTATACAAACTGATATTAGCCGTTTCCAATCGGGTATGTGCACTATCTTGATTAACCGTATTAATCACCACCCGTTCTTTTCTTGATTTATGAAATTGATTCACATTAAAACCAAATCCCCAATTTAGACTTCCCATACTGGGAGATTTATCTTTCCATCTTTGTATGGCTTTGGGCATTACCAATCCATACATATTAAACCCACTAGAACCGCTAGTATAATTTTCCGTACTGTCCCAACTTAATTGATCTAGATTGGTAAAGGCTTCATTGGTATAATCGAATCCTAATGCGAATCCGCTGATATAATTTCTGGGTGTAGAAATATAATTGTACTGAGCGGGATAGTAGGTGATTTTTTGTACTTGACGATGCGTATTTTTTGTGGTAATACTATCGTTTGTTTGAGCAAATAAAGAATTTCCTATCAATAATAAGGAAGAAACCAGAACAATGTTACTAATCTTCATAAGGGTGTAGACACCAAAATTAATACTTCCCCCTAAATATCTCATAAAATAGTTGGGTTATTATTTTCTATTTTTGCAAATCATTACCAAACTATGTCAAGCCTCCATGCCATAAGCCCTATCGACGGACGTTACCATAAAGCCACAGCCCCGCTGCAATCCTATTTTTCAGAAGCGGCTTTAATACGCTATCGATTGCAGGTTGAAATTGCTTATTTGAACGCCCTTTCCAAACTCGAAGTTCTTGGGCAAGACGCCCCTGCCTTACAGCAAGCAAGTGAAAAGCTTAATCTATGGCTTTCTGAACTTCAAGATGCTGATTTACAACGCGTAAAAGACATAGAAAAAATCACCAATCACGACGTCAAAGCGGTTGAATATATTATTAAAGAACAACTGGATGCGTGGGGATTTTCAGAAATTAAAGAATGGGTGCATTTCGGTTTAACCAGTCAAGACATTAACAATACGGCCATCCCCATGAGCCTAAAAGACGCCAATGAAGCGGTCTTATACCCTGCCTTATCTGCCATAATTACCAAAATGACGGAACAGGCCTCACAATGGATGGACCAACCTTTATTGGCGCGTACGCACGGTCAAGCGGCGTCTCCTACCCTTTTAGGAAAAGAGTGGATCGTATTTATTTCTCGATTGCACGGTCAGTTCGAAGCCTTAAAACGGATTCCCCATAAAGCGAAATTTGGAGGTGCCACAGGCAACTTCAACGCCCATCACGTGGCATTTCCCGATGTAGATTGGATTGCATTCGGACAAAATTTTGTGCAGCATTATTTGGGTGTGGAACGCAATATGTGGACCACTCAAATCGAACCTTACGATTCCATGGCCGCGCAACTTGACGCATGGAAGCGGATTTGCACGATCCTAATTGACTTTTCTCGCGATGTATGGTCCTACGTTTCCATGGACTATTTCAAACAAGCCATTAAACAAGGAGAAGTGGGCTCTAGCGCCATGCCCCATAAAGTGAACCCCATTGATTTTGAAAATGCCGAAGGCAATTTAGGGATTGCGGTAGCCCTTTTGGAACATTTATCGCATAAATTACCCATTAGCCGCCTGCAACGCGACTTAACCGATAGTACCGTACTGCGCAATTTGGGTGTCCCTTTTTCCCATATTTTAATTGCCCTCAACAGCATTGAAAAAGGATTGGGTAAGTTGATTTTAAATAAAGCAAAACTCGATTCCGACTTAGAGGCCAATTGGGCCGTGGTGGCAGAAGCCGTTCAGACCATTTTACGTCGAGAAAAATACCCCAATCCTTACGAAACACTGAAAGAACTCACCCGTAACAACCAACACATTACCCAACAATCTATTCACGAGTTCATTGATACCCTACATGTTTCCGACCTCATTAAAAACGAACTTAAGGACATTAGTCCATACAATTACACGGGTATTTTCCCCCAAAAATCGTAAGGTCCAAAAGGCCTTGCGCATTGCAGGGATTGCCTTTACGATTATAATCATTACGGGCTTCGTATTTCGAAATCCGCTCCTGCGCTATGGATTTGAAAAAGCCCAAACCCGCTTATTGGCCAAAGGGTTAAAACTAAGCTGTCAGAAGCTTGCCTTTACCGGTTTTAGTGGAATTTCAATGCAACAGACTACCATCGCCTCCGTAGAGGCCCTGCAGCAACCCATTTTACAGTGCGATTCGATGTCGGTATATTTATCTCCGATCCGGGGTATTTTGGGATTTGGATGGATCAACGAAGTGGAGGTGGCACAACTCAATCTGCATTACCAAGATTCCAACCCCTATTTTGCAAAGGCAAAAAAAGTAACGCCCGATAAGTCAAAACCCACAGAAGAGCAGACCCCTAATGGGCTATTAAGTTTGTTAAAAGATGCGTTACAACAATTGCCGCAAACCTTACGGGCTGATTTTCTGACGCTACAAATTGACCAAGGGTTAGAAAAAAACACCATCCGCATCGAGTCGCTTAGCTGGGAAGACGAACAATTATCGGCAGAAATTGGCGTGCAACAAAAACAACGCGTTCAACAGTTTAGGATTTCTGGGGATTTAAATCGACAAAGCTTAGAGGGCAATCTGCTCATGGAAGGCCGCAAAAATGCCCCGGTTTTAATTTCACTTTTGGGCGGTGATTTTGGTTTTTCGCGGATGCAATTCCAATTGGATCAAATATCAGAGAAA
>JBIKIM010000210.1:0-3468 GCA_044361605.1 Bacteroidia bacterium
TCGTAAAATTGTTGGGCCGAACTCTCCGTCATTTTGAGGGTTTTCGAAAAAGGAATATTAATGTCTGAGAAATATTCCAAGGCGTGATTACCCACATACAAGTCCAAATCACCGTCGTTATCGAAATCAAAGAATCCGGCACATGAAGTATTCCCTGCATCATCAACGCCCCATTCTTTGGCTGATTCTTTAAAGGAACCATTTTTAAGGTTTATGAATAGCTTATTTCTCTTTTCATCGGGATTTTTCGATGGTCCGCTCGCGCATACATAGATATCGATCCAACCGTCGTTATTGACATCCACCATGCTCACGCCGGTCATCCAATTTTTAGTTTCAATCCCAGCTTTTTGGGTTATATCTTCAAATTTGAAATCGCCTTTATTCAAATAGAGTTTTGATGGCGTCGCATTTCCCGCGAAAAACACGTCGTTCAGTCCATCGTTATTGATATCGGCTATGCCCACGCCCGCACCATTGAATAAATAATGATAGGTGAACTGACTTAAGGAATCATTTTCTGGAACGATATTTACAAAAGACATCCCAGTTTCTTCTGAGGATAATCGCTCGAATAAGGGCCCTGTATTGCCATTGTCATTGGAATTAGTTCCGCATTGTGTAAAGAGTACACTTAAACCTAAAAACAAAAAGGGAAATTTTGATTTGTAAATAAATGGTATCATTTTAATTGCGTCTTGCTTGGTCGTATCTCAAAAATACAAATAATAACAATGTAAATCCCCAGAGTGAGCTTCCCCCGAAAGAAATAAAAGGCAGGGGAATTCCAATTACGGGCACTAAGCCTATAGTCATGCCTATGTTAATTAGCCAATGGAAAAAGAAAATACTGGCGGCGCTATATCCTAGAATTCGGCCGTAGGTATCTGATTGTCGCTCAGCGATAAGCACCAAGCGAGAAACAAATGCCAAATAAATACTAAAAAAGACCAATACCCCGAAAAATCCCCATTCTTCCCCAATGGTACAGAAGATGAAATCGGTATGTTGTTCGGGCACAAAGCCCATTTTTGTTTGGGTCCCGTTTAAAAATCCACGCCCATTCCATTGGCCGGCGCCAATAGCAATTTTGGATTGATCGAGATTGTAGCCCATGCCGCGCGGATCGGCTTTAAGGCCTAATACAATTTCGATACGGTCCTTTTGATACTCTTTAAACAATTTATCATAGGTCCAACCAATCACTGCACTAAAGATGAGACTGACGGTTACAATAAAGGCAATGGCGATTAAGGCTTGTTTTACCTTTCTGAATGCATAGGCAATTGACAAGCCTAGGGCTATCAATGTTCCATAAAGCCAAGCAAAGGAAACGTCAAAACTATTTAAATAAATAGAAGTAATGGAGAGAATCCCAAACCAAACTGCACTGAGGAGTATATATCCGGGCATTCCTTCTCTATATAAGACCAGATAAAAAGAAAGGAAAACCAAGGCAGTTCCTGTGTCGTTTTGGGCCAAAACAATGATTAATGGAGCTGTAATTATAGCCAAGGAGATCCCAATATTTTTAAGGCCTTTGAATCGCATGCCATAGGCTCCTAAGAACTTAGCTAATGCCATTGCAGTAGCAAGTTTGGCGAATTCAGAAGGTTGTATCCCGACACCTCCGAATCCAAACCACGATTTCGCTCCGGATACTTCTCGGCCTAAAAACAATACCGAAATATTTAGTAATAATACAAATCCGTATATATAGTAGGAGAGATAATGTATGAATACAACATTGGCATAGGATACCACAATCATGATCAACAAAGCGCCCCCTATCCAAAACAGCTGTTTTAATGCTATTGCCGATATCTGAAATCCTTCTTGATTCACATCTGATGTTACAGAGTAAATATTCAGCCAGCCGATGGTTATAAGCAGTGCAAAAAGTGCGACAGCAATCCAATCTGAGCGCCCATCTCTGCTTTGTTGATTTTCGTACTTCATAAGGGCTCTATTACGCTTTTTTTGATGCGCTCCAATACAAAGGGAACCTTAGTGAGGGTATCGGGATGTAAAAACTTTTCAATAACCAAGTTGCTTATAGGCGCTGCGTAGGTAGATCCAAAACCAGCGTTCTCTACAATTACTGCAACGGCAATTTTGGGATTATTTCTAGGGGCAAAGGCAATAAATAAAGAATGGTCTTTTCCATGGGGATTTTGTGCCGTTCCTGTTTTACCGCAAATATCAATACCTGGAATACCCGTTCCATTGGCAGTTCCACCCGGCTTCATTACATTGCTCATGCCTTGAATAATAGTTTCAAAATGCTTCGGATTTATGGTGGTTCGGCGTTTTTTTGTGAATTTTCTGAGCCAAGCGGTATCACTATATCCTTGTATGGATTTTACCAAATGGGGTGTTACATAAAAACCTCTATTGGCAATTATGGCAGCTACGTTCGCCAATTGCAAAGGCGTGAGTAAAATTTCCCCCTGACCAATACCTAATGAGACCACTTGGGAACTGCGCCATTTTTTGCCATGTCGCTTAGCCAAGCCTTCAACGGTTGGAATGCTACCTCCATCTTCTCCTAACAGGTCAATGCCGGTGGGAGAGCCCAATCCAAAACTTCTCCAATGTTGTTCAAGTACCCGGTAACCCGCATTTACATTTCCGTATTTAGGGTGGTCAATAATCTGACGGAATAAGTCGCAATAATAGGCATTGCAGGAAATTTGAATGGAGCCTTCAAGATCTAGCGGACTTGGATGTGCGTGACAGCCAATTACAATACTTCCCATATGATAACCACCTGCACATCCTTTACGGGTACTAGGTTCAATAATGCCTTCTTGTAATCCAATTAACGCAAGAACGGTCTTTACCGTACTTCCGGGGGGATAAACACCTTTAACGGCGCGATTGTACAGAGGTTTTTTAGGGTCAATGAGCATGCGCCGGAATGATCTGCTGCGGTCTTTTCCAACAAGTTCATTCGGGTCAAAATCGGGCTTGTTTACAAAAACTAAAACTTCCCCAGTCGACGGCTCGATAGCCACAATACTGCCTCTTTTTCCTTTAAAAAGCTCCTCGGCATAACGCTGTAATTCAATGTCGAGCGTACTGGTTACATCTGGACCTGAAATAGCGGCTATATTAAATGCATCGTTATTGACATCTCCACGTTCTTGGTAGGTACGGTCTTGCCAAACGGTTTTGACCCCTTTAATTCCTCTAAAAATAGACTCGTAATATTTTTCTATTCCGGTAATACCGACAAGATCACCTGGCTGGTAATAGGATTCTTCTTTTAATAAGGCTTCACTGGCTTCACCAAGATACCCCAAGGCATGTCCGCCTCCGGTTACATTATACGCCCTGTCGGTTCGTGGTTCTACGTAAAACCCCCTTAATCGGTATAGATTTTCACGTAAAACGGTGTATTGCGCTTCGGAAAGATTGGAATAGAACAGTGCCGACCGGTCGTAGGCGTTGTTTTTACGCCGTTTG
>JBIKIM010000211.1:0-3452 GCA_044361605.1 Bacteroidia bacterium
TTGCAGGTTGGTCGGAAGAGAGTTATGTGCGTATTTCTGATAAATTATTGGATAATGTCTTGAAATTCATAGAGGCGCCATGACCATTTGATGATATATAATGAAGAGCGAATAGATAAAATATGGTGAGTGCCTTAAAATAAACTTGTTAAATCCTCGATTTTTCGATAAACTTGCCGATTAAAGCGTAGAATAATTAAACATTTCACAGTAAACAAAAGGAACAAGAACGGAATATGAAGCATAAATTATTTAAATGGGCCTTTGTATGGGTCCTTGCACTTACCGGTCAAATGGTGTTGGCGCAGACCAATTACGCAGATTTTCGTGTAAAAACGACGGATGGCGACGGAAAGGCGTTGAGTGGCGTTGAGGTGAAATTGTACCTAAATGGGATATTCAAGACCTCGGATACCACCGATTCCGATGGTAATGCGATTTTCCAAACCCTAAGTCCCGGTACTTATGACATAGAATTTGCGAAAGAGGGAAGCTCAGACCAAAAAGTAACCGGTTTGAACTTAAGTGCGGGTTTGAACGAGCCTTTAAAGATGGCTATGACGGGCCGTATGGGCGACGTAATCATCACGACCAAAGGAAGTAACAAGGTAATTCAGCTGGAAAAAAACGAACAACAAGTAACGGGTAAGGCTATGATTAATAGTGGCCGCCGTGGAATAGGTGCACTTGCCGCAACCAATGCGGGTATTGTTGAATCGCGTCAAGGTATATCGGTTCGTGGAACCCGTTCGGATGGTAACGGAACCTTTATTGATGGGGTTCGTGTTATCGGAGGTGGTTCATTACCTTCTTTGGGTGTTGAGGCAATTTCTGTAAATATTGGCGGTATTCCTGCGATGTATGGAGATTTAACGGGTGGCGTATTTTCTTCCACGTCAAAAAGTGCTACGGATAAAGTCATTACCATTTTTGAAGGTATAACCTCTACGCTATTGGATCCGTATTCCTTTAATACAGTGGAGGCGTTCATTTCTGGACCTTTGTGGGTAGAAAAAAAGAAGAATAGCTTCGGCAAACAAGAAAAAAATGTGAAACTCGGATTTACCTTGAACGGTAACTTAGGCTATTACAACGATCCTGAACCCACAAGAACAGGCGTTTACGTTTTGAATGAACAGAAATTAAACCAAATTAAACAAGATCCGTTGGTTTTTACGCCCAATGGTTTTGTGCACCGTGCTGCATATTTGAGAGAAGGTGATTTTGATCGATTAGCGGCTAGACCTAATTCGGCTCAGTATAATGGAAACTTAATTGGAAAATTGGAATTCAATCCGAATAAAAATATCGCAGTAACGGCTTTTGCCAGTTACTTTTATGGTGGGGGTCGCAGTGTAACCAATAACATTTTAAACTTCGAGAATACTTCGCGAATCGATAACCACACATTCCGTTCGTACTTGCAATTCAAGCAAAACTTTGAAGTGGATAAAACCAGTTCTATTAAGAGTGCCTACTATACGGTTCGCGCAGAATATCAAAATGCATTTAGTCAAAATCGCAGTGCCGAGCATTTAGATGATCACTTTGCTTATGGATATGTAGGTCAGTTTACGGCCTACCCAACTGAGTTTTTCGCCTACTCACATTCAGACCAAGAACAAAATCCGAATCGGGAACCTAAAATTGTTCGCGATCAATTGGGTAACTACGTACAACTGCGTAACTATTGGGAACAAATTGGATTTACCGACACGCTGTTAACGTTCAATCGTGGCAGTAATAATCCAGATCGGGCTCAGTACACCCAAAATATTTATGATTTCTTTGGCAGCCGCGGTGCTAACGTAACCAACCCCTTCCAAATATTAGTGAATCAGGGTCTATTGAATGGATACAATCCTGTGAACGTATACTCATTATGGTCAACACCGGGAACGACCCCTACTTCATGGAATAAAAATGAAAACGAGCGTTATTCTTTGTTCGCTTTAGGACAGATGCAAGTAAAGCCGAAAACAGTAGGTGGAAGAGAGCGCACGCCACATGACATTCAGGCGGGTTTTTATTATGAGCAGAATATTAACCGCGGATATGGTTTGAATGCGAATGGGTTGTGGATTTTGATGAACCAGTTAATGAACAGTCATATTACAGAGCTTGACGTTAACAATCCTATCTTGAGTTACGATGCCAATGGCGTATTTACAGATACCGTGCGGTATAATCGTTTAGTAAACTATGAGCAACAGTCGCATTTTGACAGAAAGTTCCGCGATCGTTTAATTGCTGATGGAAGAAAAGATGTTTATGGAAACGATATCAACGAACGCACGTTTGTAGATGTGAATAGCTTTAAACCTGGAGATTTTGATTTGACTATGTTCAATGCCAATGAGTTGTTGAACAACGGTAACAACTATGCCAGTTATTTTGGTTACGACCATTTGGGTAATAAAGTGAATGGCAAACCTTCTATCAATGAATTTTTGAATGATCCTGATAAACGCACCATTGGCGCATTCCAGCCAATTTATATAGCCGCTTGGTTGCAAGATCAATTTCAATTTAAAGATCTTATTTTCCGTTTAGGTCTTCGTATGGAGCGCTATGATGCTAACCAAATCGTGATGAACGATCCTTATAGTTTGTATCCCATACGCACGGCTGCGGAAGTAAGTGAAATTAACGGTTTGAACATCACGCATCCAACTAATATCAGCAGCGATGCGGCTGTTTATGTTAACGATATGCAATCGCCAACCCGTATTATTGGTTATCGCGAAGGTGACCGTTGGTTTAATGCCGACGGTTCTGAGCAGCGTAATTCTGAGTTTTTAGCGAACCAAACGACTAACGGTCGTATCGCTCCTTACTTGGTAGATTATAACAAGCAAGAGGTAACCGATAAGACATTTACAGATTACACGCCTATCGTGAACTTGCTGCCTCGTATTTGGTTTTCGTTCCCCTTAGAGCCGGGACGTAAATCGTTTTATGTGAGCTACGATGTATTGGCGCAACGTCCAAATTCTGGAGCTTCTTTTGTATCGATTCAGGATATTTATTTCTTGAAATTCCGTCAAGGAAGTACCGTTGCTAATGGTGCATTGAATTCAAGAATGAAGACAGACTATGAGGTAGGATACAAACAAATTTTTGGAGCTAAGAAAAACATGGGTCTCGAGTTAAGCGCTTCTTATAGTGAAGTGCGAAACGACTTTGGTTTGTTCCAAATTAACCAAGGGTATCCTGTAACATATACCACGTTCCGTAATATTGACTTTGCCACAATCACCGGTTTCCGTGGCAACTTCAATATCCGTGACATTGGTCCTATGACGATCACTTTGAGTTACATGTTACAGTTCGCAGATGGAACAGGTTCTAATATCAACTCACAGCAGGCACTTATTGCGAGTAACCAACCGAACTTAAGAACCGTAATTCCTTTGGGAGATTTAGATATTCGTCATAATATGAAAGTATCG
>JBIKIM010000212.1:0-3444 GCA_044361605.1 Bacteroidia bacterium
TACCCCCTACAACGGCAATTTACACTTCGGTGCCCGTATTGTAATGGACAATACCCGACACTTGTTAATTAGCATAGGCGAACGCTCCAATGCCGATATTCGCACAAAGGCGCAATCCGTATCGAGTAGTTTAGGGAAAGTTGTGCGCATTACTACCGACGGTGCCGCCGCCGCCACCAATCCCGATTTTAGCGGCAGCGACGCATTGAAGGAACTGTATACGATGGGACACCGAAATCCACAAGGCTTAGCGATACACCCCGAAACAGGCGATGTTTGGTTGGGTGAATTCGGTCCCAAAGCCGGAGATGAAATCAATTTATTAAGTCCCGGTAAAAATTATGGCTGGCCCACCATTACCTACGGCGTTGAATACAATGGCCAAAAAATTGGCGAGGGAATCCAACAAAAAGAAAATATGGAACAGCCTGTTTACTATTGGGACCCGGCTATTTCACCGAGCGGTATGACGTTCTACAAAGGAAACAAAGTTCCCGAATGGAAAAACAACCTTTTTGTAAGTGCTTTAGGCGGAACGCACATCGCCCGACTGCACATACGCAACAAGATGGTTATGGGAGAAGAACGATTGCTAGCGTCAGAAAACCAACGCTTCCGCGATATTACCCAAGGAAGTGATGGTGCGCTATACGCCGTTACCGATGCCGGCAGACTTTACAAGATTGATAAAAAATAAATTACCACCACATGCCCAATCAAATTAGGGTGGATTCTTTTCGTTTTGAATTCCAATATTAACACAAAGTTAATTCAAAGTAACGTATTGGTAATTCTAAAGTAACAATACGTGGCGTATTTTGTAGGTATGTCACGTTTCATTTACAAAGCCGTTGCTTGGGCACTTTTATTTGCGGGTTTTCAAACGGTATCTGCACAAACAGATAAAGTTTTATTGATTGGAAAGGTAATGTCTGAGACAGGAGGCGTCCTAGTAGGGGCTAAACTTGTTGTTTCCGGAAATGAAAATACAGGAATAACAGATGTTGAAGGAAAGTTTTCCTTTTCCGTATTTGCGGGTGCTCGAAAAATTATAGTAGAAGCCAATGGATATGACGTTTTAGAAGATTCAGTTCTCATTGAACCGGGTAAAGACTATTATTTCAATCCAATAATGACTAAAACATCACGCATGATCGGCGTGGATATAACAACGCGCAAGAAAGCCAAAGAAAATACAGTGGCCGCTGCGATACAAACCAAACAATTGTCTTCGGGAATGGTAGAAGCTATAAGTGCCGAAGATTTTGCCAAAACAACCGTGCGTACTACCTCAGATGCCATTAAGCGTATCCCAGGAGCCACCATATCGGAAGGGAAATTTGCAAATATTAGAGGTATGTTTGACCGTTACAATGCTGGATATTTAAACGGAGCCCCATTACCAAGTACGGAAAGTGATAGAAAAGCGTTTTCATTCGACGTAATTCCAGCGGCATTGCTTGATAATATTGTGGTTGTGAAAAGTGCCACTCCCGATGTGATTGGTGATTTCGGTGGGGGTATTATTCAAATCAATACCAAAAGTGTTCCTGAAAAATTCATGCAATCGGCCTCGATTGGCTTTCAATATAACAGCATAACAACCTTTCAACCAGTAGATGCTTTTGGATTAGATGGAATTGAATACTTCGGTCTTCCCTCTGCAAAGCGTAGCATCCCCAATTTGGATCCTGGCATGCAGTTTGAACAAAATAGTACAGCAAAAAATCCAGAGTTAAATGCCCGCGAAACATTAAAGTTCAATAACGATTGGAGCTTAAAAACTGTCAATGTGATGCCCGCTCCGCGTTTTTCTTATTCGTTAGGAATGCCCTTTAAAGTAGGTAAAAAAGAAGCAGGTTTACTAGTAAGTTGGAATTATGCCTTATCGCCCAGAAGAAGTCAAGGTACCATTATTTCTAAAGACTATAGCACGAATTACACCTTTAAAAGTTTCAATGACGAAATCTTAACCACCAACGTTCAAAATGGGGGAATTATTAACCTGAGTCTGAAGCTAAATAAAAAGAATCGCTTAGATTTTCGAAATCTGTTAAGTTTAACTTACGACGCAGGTTCTACGACACGTTCAGGATTAACGGATATAGACAACAACATGTATTCCGAAGGTTTCTCCAATCAAGTAAATTTCAATCGCTTAATAAGCAGCCAATTGAACGGCTTGCATAGTTTTGGAAAAGACAAAAGTAAACTGGCTTGGGTGTTGAACTTCGGTAATACCTATCGCTCAGTACCCGACTTCCGAATTGCCCAATACGCATTACCTGATAATACTGACAGACAGTTAATATTGAACGCATTCTTCAATGCAGGAACGGGTAGATTTTTCAGCTTTATGAACGAAAATAACATTTCTGCTAGCGCCGATTACACATACAATTTGAGCGCCGGAAAAACCAATCATTTATTAAAAACAGGTATTTTCGCTCAGGCTCGTGATCGTGACTTTCAAAGCAGACAATTTGTTTACGCCCCTGTAGGTGCATTCAAACCTTCTATCGATTTGCCCGCTCAAGATTTAGGCGTAGATGCCATATCAGCTTCAAACATTTACTTAATCGAAAAAACGGGTATCGACAAAGATCTTTACGAAGGTAAAAGTTCTTTAGCCGCGGGGTATGTTATGATTGAAAACCACCTTCCCCTGTTTTACAGCGGTAAAAAAGCAAATTTTTTAAAGCTAATCTACGGTTTACGTGTTGAACGTTTTACCCAAAGCTTGAATAATGAATATTTCAGACAAGTAGGAAAATCGATGAGTGACTTAGGTATCAATGTTGATTGGTTACCTTCCCTAAATATAATAGCCCCAATAACAGAACGCAGTAATTTACGCGCCGCATATTACAGAACAGTGAATCGCCCCGAGCTGCGTGAAATGGCACCATTTGCATTCTATAACTTCAGTATCAATTCAGAGATTTTAGGAAATGTGAATTTGCGCAGGGCCTTTATCAATAATGCCGACTTACGCTGGGAATTTTTCACCAATAAGCAAGACATGATCAGTGTTGGTGCTTTCTACAAAGAAATCTTAAACCCTATTGAAATTAGTTTAGATGTGTCACAAGCATTAATTCGAACCTTTACCTATGGGAACGAATCACGAGCCACCAATGTGGGTTTAGAAGTTGAAATTCGCAAAAATTTAGGGTCGTTTTATAGAGGCTCTAAACTACTAAAAGATTTAACCTTTTATGGAAATTTTGCCCTTATTCGTTCAGCGGTTTCTTTTACAGATGCTTCAAGCAATATTGCTAACAGACCCTTGCAAGGTCAGAGTCCTTATGTCATAAATGCCAGCTTGTTTTATGAACACAAAGGTTGGTTAATCAATACCAGCTTTAACAAAATTGGACAACGCATTGCTTATATAGGTGTTTCTCAAAACATACAACCATTTGGAGCTGATATTTATGAATT
>JBIKIM010000214.1:0-3435 GCA_044361605.1 Bacteroidia bacterium
TCGGCAAATTTACCACGTCCACCCGTTTGCTTTTTGTATGTTTCGCGATGCGAAAAATTCTTAGTTAATGCTTCTTTGTAGTTTACCTGAGGAGCTCCTTGGTTACATTCAACCTTGAATTCTCTTTTCAAACGATCTACAATAATATCAAGGTGTAACTCACCCATACCTGAGATGATCGTTTGACCTGTCTCTTCGTCGGTGCGCACACGGAATGTAGGATCTTCTTCAGCCAACTTATTCAATGCCATACCTAATTTATCGGTATCGGCTTGTGTTTTAGGCTCAATAGCCAAACCAATAACAGGCTCTGGGAATACCATACTTTCCAAAATGATTGGGTGTTTCTCATCGCACAAGGTATCCCCCGTTTTGATGTCTTTGAAACCTACCGCTGCACCAATATCACCAGCTCCTAATTGATCGATAGGATTTTGCTTATTGGCATGCATTTGAAAAATACGAGAAATACGCTCTTTGTTACCGGTACGCATGTTCAACACATAAGAACCTGCATCTAACTTACCTGAATAAGCACGTATGAAACACAAGCGACCTACATAAGGATCCGTAGCGATTTTGAAGGCCAAGGCTGCAAAAGGCTCGCTGTAGGAAGGCTGACGCACTTCTTCTTTCTCCGTATCGGGGTGTGTACCCACGATAGCATCGATATCCAAGGGACTTGGCATCAATTCCATAACCATATCAAGCATGGTTTGTACGCCTTTGTTCTTAAACGAAGAACCGCACATCATAGGAACAAGTTTCAAATCGATTACGGCCTTGCGCAAACAATCAAGAATTTCGCGTTCGGTGATGCTTGTAGGATCTTCGAAGAACTTTTCCATAATGGTTTCATCGTAATCAGATACTGCTTCGAGTAATTTCTCTCTCCACTCAGTAGCTTCTTCGACCATATCTTCTGGAATTGGAATTTCTTTGAATGTCATACCGTAGTTTTCTTCATCCCAAATGATACCACGGAAGTTGATTAAATCTACGACACCAGAGAACTTGTCTTCAGCACCTATTGGCAACTGAAGGGGAACTGCGTTGCTACCCAACATTGATTTAACTTGGGAAACAACGTTCAAAAAGTCTGCTCCAGAACGATCCATTTTATTAACGAATCCAATCCGTGGAACTTTATAATTGTCGGCTAGGCGCCAGTTTGTTTCGGACTGAGGTTCAACGCCATCAACCGAACTAAACAAAAACACCAAACCATCCAAAACACGTAATGAGCGATTTACCTCAACGGTAAAGTCAACGTGACCTGGCGTGTCAATAATATTAATATGGTAATCATGATCACGATAATTCCAAGATACAGTTGTTGCAGCAGAGGTAATGGTAATACCACGCTCTTGCTCTTGAGCCATCCAATCCATGGTAGCTCCTCCGTCGTGTACTTCACCAATTTTGTGATTTACCCCGGCGTAGAACAAAATGCGTTCCGTAGTGGTTGTTTTTCCGGCATCGATGTGCGCGGCAATTCCTATGTTTCTTGTATATTTTAAATCGCGTGCCATGTTGTATTCGTTTTTTTAAGCTCTAAAATGTGAGAATGCTTTGTTGGCTTCAGCCATTTTATGGGTATCTTCTTTTTTCTTCACAGACGCACCTTCGCTTTTGGAAGCGGCGATGATTTCTGCGGCCAATTTTTCAGGCATGCTCTTTTCGTTACGACGGCGGGCATATCCGATTAACCACTTCATTCCTTGCGCTACTTTTCTCTTTTGGGGAATTTCGGTAGGAATCTGGAACGTAGCACCACCTACACGGCGGGCTTTAACTTCTACAGATGGCATAACATTGTTCATGGCTTTTCTCCATGTTTCAATTCCGGGCTCTTCGGTGATTTTTTTCTCAACGATATCGAGTGCGGTGTAAAAAATACTTAGTGACGTCGATTTCTTTCCGTCGTACATCATCCCGTTAACGAAACGTGTTACCATCACATCGTTGAACTTGGGATCGGGTGCGAGTATGCGTTTTTTAGCGCGCGATTTTCTCATGGTTTATTTTTTTGCTTTTGGCTTTTTAGTTCCGTACTTACTTCTACGCTGGTTACGACCGTCTACTCCTGCTGTGTCTAACGCGCCACGAACAATATGGTAACGAACACCAGGTAAATCTTTTACCCTTCCACCACGCACCAACACGATGCTGTGCTCTTGAAGGTTATGACCTTCTCCCGGAATATAAGCATTCACTTCTTTTCCGTTGGTCAAACGCACACGAGCCACTTTTCTCAAAGCCGAGTTCGGCTTCTTAGGTGTCGTTGTGTATACACGGGTACAAACCCCTCTTCTCTGAGGACATGAATCCAAAGCTGGAGACTTACTCTTAGTCTCGATTACTTTACGTCCCTTTCTAATTAACTGTTGAATAGTAGGCATATTTTTTCCCAAAAAGGACGGCAAAATTACACTTATTTTTTATCAATATCAACAGCATGCGAAAAAAAAATCGGTTTTTATCTTAAACCGACGTTTTGCGATGACCAAAATTGGCCGTTATGATCGCTTCCCCCGAATAAAAACACCTAATTCGTGCCGGTAACATGACTATATTTGTATAATCAAAGCAACCTTGACCGCAAACATACGTCTAATAAGTAAGCCTTTTACCGATATGAAATCATTTATCCCTCTATTGCACCCTGTTGGGGCTATTCGCACTTTTATTTTTATTCTACTATCGGGTTTTACGGCCTTACAAAGCCAAAATCCTGATGAATCCAAACCGGGTATTTATTTCCGAGAGCGCGATCACAATTTTGGAGAACTTCAGGAAAATATCCGTTTTGCTACCCACCGATTTGAATTTGTTAACCGCACCCCCAAACCCATAATTGTGAATCGGGTTGAATCGAGTTGCGGTTGCACCGCTCCAAGTTGGAGCAGTGAGCCCGTAGCACCTGGAGAAAAAGGATTTATCGATGCCCGTTACGAAACTACCAATCGTTTGGGCAAATTCGACAAAACCTTGACCGTTTACACCAATTCTCCCCACTCCCCCATTTCTTACCTGGCTATCAAAGGGGATGTAGTGCGACCTGTAGAGCCCAAAAGCGACTACATTCCTCCGGCTGTAGGCCGCCTCGACTTTGATAAATACCAAATCAACTTTGAACCTTTGCTCGATAATCAAACCGCTATGAAAGAAATTAAAGTGGTTAATGTTTCGAGCTACAGTTCTATGTTGTACCTCGTGGCACCTGAAAATATCCCTGCCTATGCTAAAGTAACCTATCCGAAATCGTTAGAACCTAACGAAATTGGGAGAATCCAAATTTCTATTGATGGCAAGACTGCCCCAGGTTACGGATTTGGCAGTTTTGAAATCGCCCTACAATCCAACGCCCCAGGCTCTACGCTTACTTCCCTTCAAGTTAGTTATGTAAGGTCTCAGTACTTCCCCGAATTAAGA
>JBIKIM010000215.1:0-3432 GCA_044361605.1 Bacteroidia bacterium
TTGGATGTCCCAAAGGGAATTTAATCTTTTGAGCAGCGGAAGTCAAGAGGAATTTTTCAGGACATGGATTTTATAATGTGGTTTTTCAACTTTGCGATCAACTTAGTGAAGTATTATGTTCAAGTGGAACAGGTTTTAACCTACGTTTATCGCGTTGAAAACTCCTTTAACCAATTTGAGGTTTCCTCATCATTACTGTAAACAAAACAGCCTTTCATACCCCTTGTCATAAGCGTACGATATGTGTTTTTTATGATTAATGTAGCCATTTCCATCCCCTTTTCGGGATCTTTTTTAAGTAACCCTTTTAGGCCATGAACACTTTTATCACTGCCAGCGCGATATTCTGGTCGGCAAACCCATTTATTATTGCGTATTACTAAATCAGATCCAATAATAACTCCTATGTAATCTACCTCCAATCCCTGACAAGTGTGTATACATCCAATTTGGTTTACTGATTCTGGGCTAATAATCCACAGCATACCATCTTGCGTTAAGTTCCATTGCATGCCAAAATTATGTTCTGGAAATGTAATGTCCATCGCTGTTTTGTCTTTTTTGGAATTCCAAGGCCAACAATAACCAGCAACTATGCGAGAACGATTGCGCTCCCTATTTAATTCTACAATTTTTTCCTTTAGAATATTCGGATTGTCAATAATTTCAAATCGATAATTCAAGTCCTTCAAACTAACATTGGCAGTTTCACGAATGGATAACATATTGTCTAACCAAGATAAATAACCATCGCTCCCATTACAACGAAATTGACTCTCCAGTTCGAGATAATGGACATTAGCTCCGGATTGGTGTCCCCAATATTCAATTTCGCCTTTGGACCCAATATCTTTCATTGTGACCCTTTGGTCTTCGTCAATAAAGAAAATTGAACATTTAGAAGCATTTATTATTTCCTTTATTTGGTTCTCACCTAAATTTGAGAACATCCCACTTTTTTCATTTAATCGGTGCGCTTCGTCTATGATTAATGCATCAAATGCTCCATTTGGACTTGAAATATAAGAGCCAGAGCCTTTGAATAAGTTATTAACCCATGATTTTGTTCGAATTCCCGCCAGTTTACTGGCATACACATCCCGGGGAGCGCTGTTTTTACTAACATATTGCACTAGCTTGCGTTCTGCGGTTAGTCGTGCAGTTAACTGAATGGCAATTACGGATTTACCTGTACCTGGTCCACCGCGCACAATCAATACATTTTTATTGTTTTGGGAAGACGAATTTACTAAACTCCGGGCTTGTTCATAAACAACTTTTTGATCATCTATCATTACAAACTCGTCATTCCCGTTAATCATTTTTGCAATGCTATCGGCGAGTGTTTTAGAAGGTCTAATTTGACCTTTTTCGATTCGATACATAATGTTTGAAGCATCGCCGTATCGAATGAAAGTTTTGATAAATTCTGCGAGTTTAACTATGTCTTTTTTTACAAATAAGGGCGCTTTATCTAGGTGCTCTTGGTAAAAGGGTGAAATTAATTCCCCTGGTGATTCACAATTATGTAAAAAGGCGCATGGTTGCAGTTTGATGTTTTTGTTATACACTTCTTCATTGAAGCCTTCTAAAAGGGCTGTATAACTCCAAGCTTGGTAACTTGGATGGCTTACTTCTCGGATACCACCACCAATATAGGTGCTTACGACCCCGTCTAGAGAAGTGCTCTGAGCCGTTTCCCATTGTTTTAATTCAATAACGATTGCACAATCTTGATTAGACGCATTCTGTCCGGTAATAATGAAGTCTATGCGCTTACTTGTATTTGGAACCTGACATTCGATGCTGATTTTAGCGTCTGATGGAATTTCAGAATCGTCTAATACATTTCGCATGTATTGCATCGAGTTCTTCCAAGATTCTATTTCCCTTTTACCTGTTGAACGCCCTAATTTTTTTTGGAAATTCTCATGGATGATATAGTCAATTTGACTCTCTCTGACATGAGACATAAACGTTTGTTTGGATTCCTGATAAACAATCATAGTTTCATAATTCGTTGTATTTTTTTGCGATACCCTTTGCTTTGTCTACCGGATATTTCTCGGCATTCTTTTTGATTTTTTCTAGGACAATCTCCTTGACATCAAGATTATATTTTTCTGCTATAAGAAACGCATAAGCAAAAACGTCGGCAAGTTCTTCCTTTACTTTTTCTACATCTGCTTCTTCGGCTTTCTTCCAAAGAAACAATTCTAAGAGTTCGGCAGATTCAATAGTTATCGCAAGCGCTAAGTCCTTGGGATTATGAAATTGACCCCAATCACGCTCGTTTCTAAATTGTAAAAGGGCTTTTATTATTTCTTGGGAATCAGTCATTGTTGGTGGTTTTAATAATTGGAATATTTTGTGGTCGAATATAGAGATACTTTTTCCAAAAGCGATTATTGGAGAATTTCTAATAGGTGGCCTTTCTGTACCCGAAGGATTTGGTTGGTCTCGTGTACACGTGTGGGCGCAAGCATGTGCACGTTGCACAACACGCGCCCGCATCTTTGATCTATAGGGGGTGTTCCAACTAAAAGCCCCTATTAAAAAACCACAAAACATGAGCAGAAATTCGCACGTATCGACAACCCGATTGGCCCAACTTAATGGCTTAACCAGCCCTGAACTATTTGCTGCCTTATTGGCACACCATTATATCTGCCGACATGCAGGCAGATATTTTCTTGAAGTACGAGGATTTGAAGCGGGAGGTAATTATTTCGAATCGGATAACGGTGAGCGGTGGTTGGTATGGCCAAAGGACATGCCGCTTCCTATTTCCAATTCAGAAAACAGTACAATTACTTTGTTGCGTATGATAGAAAATCGAACCAACAGACTAAATACCGCGCAATCGCAGGGACCAGCTCCTCGAAGAAGACGATATTTAATGGATTACACTCCGGAATCTTGGTTGTTGCATTTTTAATCATTTATTTCGATCAGACAAGATTAACTACTCGTATTAATAACCAATAAGTTAAAAAAAGAAAATGGATATCATAAGAAAAAGAACATTATTGTCAAGTGAGCTGAACGAACTACGAGATTTTATTATTGAGAAGAACGAAACAGGAGAGGATTACGATTCCGTTTATGTGGAGTGCATGCTTCGAACTATTTCAGACCAATTAAAACAAATCAAAGAGTTAAATAAACCCCGATTTCAAGTTGATGCCACGAAATTCAAGCATTCAATAGTCGAGGGATATTTGATTTGCTCTAAGGTGAACAGAAATTACGATTATTCAAAAATCGCAGTTTGGAATTATTTGAATAATTCACTTCAGTCACTTCTGGAGAATAAAAAGAACCTCGAGAGTGAATTACGTCAAAATATCGACAGCCCTAACGCTGACGAATCTAACACGCCAACGGTAATTGTGAAGGAAATTAATTATCTACTTCAAGTGCGTAATCCTT
>JBIKIM010000216.1:0-3423 GCA_044361605.1 Bacteroidia bacterium
TGGCTCGGATTCTCCACAAGAACCCAAAGCGAAGGCGATCAAAGCGCCTGATAGTATAGCGTATTTCATGGTTGTTTAAGCGTATAGTTCCTTACGGCGTTCTTGAATTTCAGCCGAATCGGCATACTCTTCGTATTTCATGTGTTTATCAATAATACCCTTAGGGGTGATTTCAATAATGCGATTGGCAATACTGTTCATCACTTCTTGGTCATGCGAATGGAATAAAATTATGCCCGCAAATTCCTTCATACCGTTGTTGAGTGCTTGAATACTTTCCAAATCTAAATGGTTGGTAGGTTCGTCAAAAATCGCAACGTTGGGAGATTCTAGCATCATTTTAGACAGCATACAACGCACCTTTTCTCCTCCGCTAAGAACGGTGCACATTTTTTGTGTTTCTTCCCCCGAAAACAACATACGTCCTAAAAATCCGCGGATGTACGTTTCGTCTTTTTCTGCAGAATACTGACGCAGCCAATCGACTAAGTTAATTTTCTCGGTAAAGTAATGGGCATTTTCATTGGGTAAAAACCCTTTGGTTACGGTTACTCCCCAATTGATTTCTCCTTGGGAATTGGCTTCCTCGCCACATAGCGTTTTGAACAACGTATTCAATGCTAAGGTATTTCTCGAAACAAACGCGATTTTATCGCCCTTGTTCACGGTAAAGTTAATGTCTTTGTATAAGTAGGTACCGTCGCTGTTTTTATAAGCCAAATTGTCTACGGTTAATACTTGATCACCCACTTCTCTACTTTGACGGAAGAAAATGCCAGGATATTTACGCGTGCTGGGTTGAATTTCTTCAATATCCAATTTATCGAGCATCTTTTTGCGCGCCGTTGCCTGTCTGCTTTTCGCCACGTTGGCGCTAAAACGTGCAATAAAGTCTTGCAATTCCTTCTTTTTATCCTCGGCCTTTTTATTTTGATCGGAACGCTGGCGCAACGCCAATTGGGAACTTTCGTACCAGAAGGTATAATTGCCCGAATAAATATTGATTTTACTGTAATCGATATCGCAAACGTGTGTACAAACGTTATCTAGAAAATGTCGATCGTGCGACACCACCAAAACGGTATTTTCAAATTGCGCTAAGAAATCTTCAAGCCAACGGATGGTTTCTACGTCCAAGTCGTTGGTAGGTTCATCCATTAACAACACGTCGGGATTTCCAAAAAGGGCTTGGGCAATAAGCACACGAACCTTTTGGTTACCGTTCAATTCTTTAAGCAATTTTTGATGTTGGTCTTCTTCAAGGCCTAAGCTGCTGAGCAAACTAGCGGCATCGCTTTCGGCATTCCAACCATCCATTTCGGCAAAGTCTGCCTCAAGTTCAGAGGCCCGCATACCATCATCTTCGGTGAAATCTTCTTTAGCGTATAGGATTTCCTTTTCTTGCATGATAGACCACAACTGGGAATGCCCACGAAGAACGGTTTGTAAAACGGGAAATTCGTCGAACGCAAAGTGATTCTGATTTAAAACCGCCATACGCTTACCGGGATCCATGTCCACAGAACCCGAATTGGGTTCCATTTCCCCCGATAAAATTTTAAGGAAGGTAGATTTACCGGCGCCGTTGGCTCCGATTATGCCGTAGCAATTGCCACGGGTAAACTTAAGATTCACATCTTCGAACAATACGCGCTTACCGAAGCGCAAAGAAACATTAGCAACCGTTAACATAAATGACTGCAAAGGTACGAATTAATCGTGGGTGTATTCTGCAAATTTGTATATTTACCCCATGAAACGCGTGTCCTTGTTTGTGCTATTTTTAGCCACCGCCCTTAACGGCTTTGCCCAGCAAAAAATCGAGAAAGGTCAAAGCTTTGTCTTTCATGGAGCAATCGACAAATACCCCATAACACTAATTCTGGATGTTTTTGACCAAGAAGTTAGTGGTCGCTATTACTACCAAAAATTCGGCAATACCATAGAATTACGGGGTCGATCTAACGACTCTGGCTATACGCTCGAAAGCGCCTATGGTGCAGAAAACGAAACGGAGACATTTATTTTGAGGATTTTCCATAACGAACTAATGGGTACTTGGACAAAGAATAAAAAAGCGCTTAGCGTTTCGGTTTCGAGGTTCCGCAATCCGATCGATATTTACCAATACCACCACGTTGTTAAATCTTCTGAAATCATTGCCCAAGCGGGGGGAAATGTATCCGACAATCCCGATGAATGGTTGCAAGAGGCCGAGTTATCCTTTACCTTTTTATGGCCCGAGGAAGCCAGTAAACAAGCCGAATCCATTAGACAAAAACAATTCCAGCAATTAAACGGATTTCAACTAGGGGCTGAAAATGCCAGTGCCATACGTTTTAACGAACCCATAGATCCAAGAACCGTAAAGGGTCAGCCTCAACAATTGTTGCATTTAATGCAACGTATTTCAGATACTTTTTTCGCACAATTCACCAATTCTGTGCTGGAAGCGCTCACGAGTGGGTCTAAAGATTACCTAGGCAATGTAAGTTTGGACATAACCAATACGTTCCGCTATGATTCAGAGAAATACCAAGTTCTTGAAACCACCCAAAGCGAATATACCGGTGGTGCTCATGGTAATTACTTCCAATATCACAATACGTGGGGACTCGAACAAAACAAATGGATTGAAATGGAGGATGTGCTCACCAAAAAGCAAATCAAAGCCCTACCAAAAGCCATGACCCAAAGTTTCAAAATTGCTAAAGGAATTCCCCAAAAAGACCCCTTAGACCAGCACGGATTTTGGATCAAAGAATTCGATTCTGTGGGAGGTGATACCTACTTCACCGATTTAGGTCTTCATACTGCTTTCGGTTTATACGAAATCGCCCCTTACAGCGAAGGCATTGTGGAGGTGTTTGTGGCGTGGAAAAACCTTAAATAGTTGTAAGTTGTCAATTGTTAGTTGTCAATTGTTAGTTGTCAATGGTCAATTATGAATGGTGAATTATGAATTATGAAGTTCTTTCATCACTTAAAAAATCACAAAAAAAAAGGGTCGCTTCAGATGAAACAACCCTTTTAAAGGCGAAGTCTGTGTAACTTTGCCGTCTAATTTTTCTAATGCAACAAAAACACCCCTTTTCGATATTCACGGTGCTCGCTTGGGTGGCTGTAATGTTCCTGTTTGGCTGTCAACAAAATAACAGTGTGCCTGAACCATTCAAATCGGCCGATAGTACTTGGAAAAAAGTAGAACACGCATTAGAAGTCGACTCCCTAGGGTATAAAGCCATACCCTCCTATCTCTATGAGTTGCGCACCAAATCAATCGACGAGTTGAAATGGATTGCCTCTAAAATGGAAGCGCATCCCGATTGGCAAGAGAACGACAATCTTGAATCGGCCGCTTCTTTAATGTGGGCTTGGTACTATTTTGAAATAGAACAAGACTCCTTAGCCCTTCTTGAATTT
>JBIKIM010000217.1:0-3398 GCA_044361605.1 Bacteroidia bacterium
CCCGAACATAAATGGTCGGAGCCTCGATTTAGTATACCGTTTTTCCTACATCCAAGACCAGAAGCTAGACTCGACTGCCTTGCATCGTGCATTAGCGATGAAAAACCCGCAAAATACGATAATTGCTCTGCTAACGAATTTTTAATGCAGCGATTACGCGAAATCGGACTGATACCTTAGTGTCCAAAACGTAAAATTCGCGCTGATACGTTTTAGCAAAAAGAGCCAAGCAAACGTGGATTTCACTGTTTGCTTGGCTCTTTTTAATCGACTTGGATAGACCAATCCCGTTAGAAAAAGTACCTAAAACTCAAGAATTAACTTACAAGGGTTTTTATAAAAACAAGTTTTTTAACTCTTGCGCATCTTCGGGCTTCATTTTACCCGCTAAGATGAGTCGAATTTGCCTGCGTCGCAAAGCCCCATTGAATTTTTCGAGTTCTATTTCAGTCTCTGTTTCTATTTTCGGCACTTCTACGGGCCTATGCCTTGAATCCAGGGCTACAAATGTGTAATACGCCTCGTTGGATTTGACCTTTTCACCGGTAGGTATGTTTTGTGCGTATACTTCGATAAACACTTCCATACTCGATTTAAAAGATCGGGTAACATACGCCGTTAGTGATACGACATCGCCTAAGCGAATAGACTCGCGAAAAGAAACGCTATCAACGGATGCCGTAACAACAATGCGATTGCTGTGTTTTTGGGCAGCCATTGCGGCGCATATATCCATCCAATGTAGCATACGCCCACCCATTAAATTATTAAGGGTATTGGTATCGTTGGGGAGTACCAATTCATTCATAAAGGTGAGTGAGTCTTTGGGGTTTTTAAACGGTATAATAGGATTCATGGATGTTTTTTTGATTGCGCTACCTAAAATAAAAAAAGCCGTCGGTGTTGCACCGACGGCTGAAAGCGTTTATTGGCGGCTTAAGCTACTGCTTCTACTGAAACAAAGCTACGACCGTCTTTACCTTTACGGAAGCGAACGATACCGTCGCTAAGTGCAAAAAGGGTATGATCTTTACCGATTCCCACATTGGTATTGGGGTGGTGTTTGGTACCGCGCTGACGCACGATAATGTTACCGGATCTTACGACTTGTCCGCCGTAAATTTTAACGCCTAACCGCTTGGAATGCGATTCGCGACCGTTTTTACTACTACCTGCTCCTTTTTTGTGTGCCATGGTTTATCTCTTTTAGGAATTATGCGGTGATACTTTGGATTTTTAGACGTGTTAACGAATGACGGAAACCGTTCTTCTTAGCATATCCTTTTCTGCGCTTCTTTTTGAAAACCAAAATTTTATCACCTTGGCCGTGGCATTCCACGGTGCAAGATATTTTGGCTCCTTCTACGGTTGGATTACCTACTTTAACGGCACTACCACCGATGAACAACACCTTGTCGAATTCGATGCTCGCACCGGCTTCAGCGTTTAAACGATTGACAACTAAGTAAGAGTTTTCTTCAACCTTATATTGTCTTCCAGCTATTTCTACTATTGCGTACATATGAGCAAAATTGGGTTGCAAAAATAGGCAATTATCTGAGCTTATCAAACCTAACTCGAAAAATAATTAATGAATTTTGCTTAAATGCTATTTCGTTTACAAATATAGACACATTGTAATTATGTAGATAGCGCGACCTTAGATACTCCGATATTTGAATACAATGAAAACTGCCGGTCTAATGCTTGCTTTCGCTATGGGAAGCTACCTTCAAGGTCAGGTCGAACGTCCTTCGGGCTTCGATAACAGCTCGCGTAATGTTATTTCGGGAACGGAAATCCGATTGTTGCCCGCAAGCAAAATTCGAATTGAACCGGAAGTGCCCACCTCCGAGACGCCGAAAATCAACTTGGACTTTTCCACACCTACCTATAATTGGGAAACAGCCAAGCATATTATAAAAGTTGAACCCGACGTAGTTAAAGAATCTAGTGCCGATAGCATATACTTGTCTAACTATGCCCGCCTAGGTGGTGGAAATAATGGTCATTTGTTGGGAGAATTGTTTTTATCAAATCGACCTAATGGTTTGTGGTCTTATAATTTAAGCGCCATGCACCTACAGGGCAATACCCCTAAAAACAACCAAATGATTGGCCAAACCCGCTTGCAAATGAATGGGGCGCGCTATTTTGAAAATTCCAGCTTGAACGCGACCATGTTTTACAATCGCGACCATCATACCTTCTATAATCTGCGTGATACTTTATTACCAGAGCGCGACTCCTCATTGATTGGTGATTTATCTCGCTCGGGCAGAACGGCACAGCATTATGGTATTAATATCGATTATCTCTTCCTTGAAAAACGAAATCTTCCCGAAATAAAGTGGCTCAATGCCGCACAAATGTTCCAAACCAATGCCGGTCATGAAGAATTGGAACTCAATAGTACCCTCAAGTTTTTATCCCGAAATAAAAAATTCGCGCTTTTTGGTGATTTAGCCTTCACCTTTTTAGATTACCAAAATCGCAAGGGAACTGCCGAAGCTTTTAGGGCGCAACAGTTGTTTATTGATTTCAATCCGAAAATTCAATTTTTTCACAAAGCAACTAATTTAGATGCCCAAATTGGAATTAACCTCACCTATAATCAACACAGCACGCAGACAGAAAATGACATAAAAGTAAATCCGTTCGTTTATGTAGAGAAAGGGATCCAAAATCTCGGCATGAAGGTTTATGGCGGAATCGACGGGGGACTTCGTAAAACGTCCTTACGTAGGATCCATGAATTGATGCCGTATTACGGACTTCAAGATACAATATTGAATACCTACGACCAAATCAATGGATTCATTGGAATTAAAGGTAAAATATCAGAAAACTCATTGTTTCATGTCGATTTTGGTGGAAATACTGTTGCCGACATGCTCATGTTTGTACAAAATGCCGATACCCAAATATATGGTCGCAACGAACTTAATTTGAGACCATTAAAGGCCGTTTATAGAGACATATCTAGTATTTATTTTAGAGCGGGTGCCGAATATGTCTTGGGTGACCAATTGAAAATGTCGGCCAACATAAAAATCATCAATTACGGCGCAGATGATGAGGTATTCCACTTACCCAATATGGAATACCAAATAAAAGCCAGCTACAAACCAATGGCCTCGTTAAAACTAGAATTGGGGGCTCAGGGTCTCGGACGTCGATTTGACCAAGTTTACACCAATAATAGACTGACACAAGCTGAAGTTCCCGGATTTGCCGATTTGTTTGCCCGAGTGGATTATCGTTTTATCGGAAAAGGTCGTATTTGGATACAAGGATCAAACTTGCTTAATTCACAGTACAGCTACTGGAACGGTTATCAAGTTTGGGGGGCGACCATAATGGGCGGGATAACCCTTGGATTGTTCTAAACTTGATGT
>JBIKIM010000218.1:0-3396 GCA_044361605.1 Bacteroidia bacterium
CGTTTTCAAAAAACTATACAATACGCTGGAGAAAAAAGGACTTAAACCCATGCAAGCGCAAGGAGAATCTTTTGATCCTGAAATACATGAAGCGGTTACGCAGTTTGAGGCTCCTACAGAAGATATGAAGGGTAAGGTTATCGATGAGTTAGAAAAAGGCTATTTTTTGAATGATAAAGTAATCCGTTTCGCCAAAGTGGTGGTCGGCAAATAAATATGGGCAAGAGAGATTATTACGACATACTAGGGGTTCCTAAGAGTGCCACTACCGATGAGCTAAAGAAGGCGTATCGCAAATTAGCCATTAAATACCACCCCGATAAAAACCCTGATAATAAAGAGGCAGAGGACAAATTTAAGGAGGCGGCCGAGGCTTATGATGTACTCAGTACGCCCGATAAAAAAAGTCGCTACGATCAATTCGGTCATGCGGGTATGAGTGGCAGTGCTGGATTTGGCGGCGGTGGCGGCGGATTCAGTATGGATGATATTTTCTCTCAATTTGGGGATGTTTTCGGCGATGACAGTGTTTTTGGTTCCTTTTTTGGCGGCGGCGGTGGCGGCCGTGGTCGTGGCAATCGCCGCACCGTAGGTTCAAACATAAGAATCAAACTGAAGCTATCCTTAGCCGACATGCGCAATGGGGTAGAGAAAAAAGTAAAATACCGACGTATGGTCGCGGCTCAGGACGTTAAGTTCGGAAGTTGTAGGCATTGCGGCGGAAGTGGCGCTATAAAACAAGTGACCAATACATTTTTAGGCCAAATGGCTACCCAAAGTGCCTGTCCAGTTTGTCAAGGTTTAGGGCAGGTAATAGAAAGTAAACCCAAAGAAGCCAACGAACAGGGTCTGATTGCACAAGAATTTGAAACCAGCATCAAAATCCCAGGAGGCGTTGCCGAAGGGATGCAATTGAGCGTTCAAGGAAAAGGAAACGAAGGTCCTGCCGGTGGCGCATCGGGCGATTTGATTGTACTAATCGAAGAAGTTCCCCATGAAGAATTAAAGCGCGATAATAACAACGTGTTGTACAATTTATGGTTGAGCTTTCCTGAAGCGGCCATGGGAGCGAGCATCGAAGTGCCAACCCTCGACGGGAAAGCCAAAATAAAGGTTGATTCCGGCACCCAAGCGGGTAAAGTGTTGCGTTTGAAAGGAAAGGGTTTTCCCGACCTAAACGGATACGGAACGGGCGATCAATTGGTGGTAATTAACGTATACGTGCCTCAAAAAATTAGTGCAGAAGAGAAAGAATTGCTCTTAAAACTTCAAGAAAGTAAAAATTTCAAACCCGACGAAGACAACAAATCTTTTTTTGATCGGATGAAAGATTTTTTTTAAGCGCGTACAATGCCCTTATTTTAATTTTTACTAATATTGTGAATGCAAAACGCTTTTTTCAAGCAATTGATTTTGGCATTTATGGTGTCATTTGTGTTGCCCATTTATGGTCAAACTATTGATTTCGCCCAATATCAACCCGCAAAATCTCAAGGTGATGTTCCCCTATCGTTGAAAAAAAGTACAACGTCTTTAGTTCAGGACAACCTCAAACAAATTAAGAAAAAAAAAGACGATCGCCGCAGTAAACGTCAAGAACAAGAGCATTCGATTCGCGTAGGTTTCGTAGAGGAAGAACTACTAACGGGCGGACAGATTCTCTACGGAGAGGCGATGTCTAATTACGTTGAAAATGTGGGCTTAAAGGTATTAGAATCTTACCCTGAATTATCAGATAAACTTCAATTTTATGTGTTGCGTTCGCATGTGCCCAATGCCTACACCACTTCTGGTGGTTTGGTATTCGTGAGTATTGGGTTGTTGGCTCGGATCGAGAACGAAGCCCAGTTGGCTGTGATTTTGGCGCATGAAATACAACATTACATTAAAAAGCACGCGCTGCAGTCTTATAAAGACGTTGAAAATGCCAAGAAAAACACGTCAAACGAAGATTTAGAATCAAAACTCAGTCAGTTGTATCGATTTTCTAAAGATCAAGAGCTAGAGGCGGATGATTTAGGATATGAGATGATTTTAAAAACCGATTACGACTTGCAAGAGGGTATTTATGTTTTTGAGATGCTAAAGTACAGTGCGTATCCGTTTTTAGAAACTCCCATCACATTAGATTCTTTTGCATCTCGGTATTATGTGTTTCCAGAAGATTTGCAAGAGCGTATTCGCAAAGAAATAGAAAAGTCGGATGCCGAAAATAAAACGGCCGATGAAAAAGAATTAATCGATCCCAATAGAACCCATCCTCATTTGGATATGCGTATGTTGGCACTTAGAGATCGGGTGGCGAAGTTGACCGCTAATCAATCAGGCAAACGTACCTATATAGTGGGAAAAGCGTCGTTTGATGAAATGCAGAAAATTTCGCGTCATGAATTATTGCTTTTATTTATGAGGCGCGCCGATTACGGTCGTACCATTTACCTATCGCGTATTTTTGAAATTCTTTACGGACCTACACCCTTTGTTTCTCGGGTAAAAGCGATGTCGATGTACGCCTTGTTGAATCATAAGTTAGCGGGTAATGATTTAGACAAATTTGGATGTGAAGTCAACAGCAATCGAGGCATGTGGAAACCTCTTACAGCGGGATTAAAAGCCTTTGATTCTAAGGAATTGTCTGCTTTTGCGCTTCGTGTATTGTGGGTGGAGCGCGATAAATATCCGCAAGATTCCTTTATTAAGAATGTTTGGATTGAAAGCCTCCGTTTGGTGCAACAAAAGGCCTTAATGGATATTAAATTATGGGCCGATTACCAATTGCCTTCAAACGAGTCAACCCCATTAAAAGCAGGCGAAACTAACGATAAGTTAGCCGAAAAGGGAGTCAATTCGTTACTGTCAAGACCCAATCGGCGTACGACAACTACAGAAACATTAAAGCAAAATGAAGCCTATTATTGGGCAAGTTTGTACGGTTTGCCGCATAGCGATAAGCTTAAAGTTGAAATTCAAAATGCCACTCTTGACTTTAACGCCATGGTTACCAATAGAGAATCTCGCAAGGAGGCAATTCGAGATGGAAATCGCGAAAAAATGCGCTACACCCAAGTGAATGAGGATTATTCAGGTTTGGTTTTATTACAACCCCGAATGTCACAGTATACCGGTCGAAATTTTAGCGATAACGAACGCAATTATTTCGCGGAGGAAAAATCAAAAATGCTCATTACCGATATTTGGAAAGAGGTAGCTCAAAGTTCTCAAGATAATTTACATGTGCTTGAAAACAAAGCGAAAACCAACATGAAAACCGATGATTTAAATGAATTTACCCAGGTAAACGATTGGATCATGGAGCGCTTGAATAACGACACCAATCAAATGATACTCTTCTATTCTCAATACGTTAATGAGGTAATGCAGCGCTATAAAACACCT
>JBIKIM010000219.1:0-3394 GCA_044361605.1 Bacteroidia bacterium
TTTAGGTTCTTCTTGGTATACGGCGTATAGCGGATTCCCAAAAAACGCCACCGTATTAAAGTTTTCAAATCCAAATCGCGTTTGCACGACTAATATAAATAAAATCAGGTAGAGCATTGGGTAAATTACCACTCCCTTTTCAGATTTATTAAGCAAATATTCCCAGATCCCTATAATCTGAGCTAACGCAATGGCACTAAAAACTCCGGCTACTCTAATAAATCGACTTGCGCTGGGTGAAGGATGCAAGGACATCAGGTAACTGATAAACGTTAAAGCAAGAAAAACACCAATTAGTCTCGCATGTTCCCCTTCATGGATTTCATCAAAACGCCGCAGTTGGTACAATTTAAAAACAGCGAGTATGACAATAATGCTAGAGGTTAGATTTAAATAGAGTCCGTTCCATGTTACAAACCAAGAGGTAGTATCTACAACCGTTTCATTTGGTCCTTCTTCAAATCCTTTTAAGTAATCTTCATTATTATAGGTATTGAATTTCTCTGCCAATGCTCCAGTTCCTTCGATTTTTCCAAATTGTGGATTTATCATCGTGCCCGATTGTTTCAACAAGACCACCGTTAATACCAAAGCCAATCTTAAATTAAATGGTACCTTATTAAACACAAAATAGGTTAGCGCAATGGCGGGTGCCAACATAAAACTCGAATGAAAAAAACCTGCCAAGCTAAATCCTAATAAAAACTTACCACTTCCGGTTTGGGAATACCGAAAAAGATTATAAATAAAAAAGTGACAAGCGGTCCACATACGAACCCCATTAATTTCCCAAATTGGAACTAAAAATATCATAAACACCATGCCCAAAACGGCTAGCATTCGGTTGTTCTTATTTTCAATTAAATTTTTTGATTTTAAAATACTATAAATATTTTCAGAAAAAAAATATCCTAAAACTAAACCGTATACACTGAACAGTACATGCCAATCATCCGTAAATAGCGCCACTAAATAAGAAGCAATCGGCACGTAAGGGTCAGGATAATAATCATAAATCTTACTTAATAAATCCGGAAAGCTTAATCCCTGTAGGTGCACCCAATCGCGAATTTCTAAAAAGGTTACCCGATAATGATTCCCATCGCTATTAGGAGCTACAATAAACGTGTACCCGAAATACGCAAAAAACAAAGTCCAAATAAATACAAAAACCTGTTTGTTTTTTGACATAGACGCGGTCAGAACCGCAAAAAAGGGCCATATTATAAACAAAAACAGATAGCTGCGTTTAAACTTGTCAGAAATCTCGGCCAATGTGATTCTTTTTAATATCTTGAATTTGTTTGTCTCTGAATTGATGCAAATCGACAGCTTGAAAATTATTTAGTTCATTAAAGGCATTCTGAATTTGAATAGAATTATTTACACACGCCAAAATACCAATCTCTGATAAACTGTTCGATTCCGTTCCTTCGTAAATGCCGTAGAAATCTCTTATTGCCGAATTATGGGGTGAAATAACCAAAATAGGCACATCAGACCCTAAGTACGTGTAAGATTTTCCTGGGATGTAAACGTCAGCTTCGTCAATGTCTAAATCAATTAATAAATCAGGTTTTTCTAGGGTGGAAATATCCTTAACAAAGTCATGTACAAACACATTCTGATACGTTTTATCCAACTTTGCTCCAAATAAATGCAACTCCCAAATATTCTGACGCTCGATAAATTGCAATAGTAAATCCGCTTTCCTTTTGCCATAAAGCGTACCTAAATAATAAACGATTTTTTTTTCTGTTGCTCTGTCCGTTGCAGGTTTAAACCTCAATGGGTTAATTGCCGAATAACGCACTCCAAATTGGCCTCCATACAAGGCTTGCATATAGATAGCCATTGGTTTACTCGCGCACGTGCACCTACCAATTCCTTGAAGGTACCTCCGTGTGCGCCGTTTCTTAGCCGCCCGCAATAATTCATTTTCACCCCAATGTGGTTTAGCCGGAGTAGGGTCAAAAAAATGTATACTTGCTTTATCTTCGGATATACCCAAGTGCGATTTGATTGCTTGTAGTAACTCCATTACATAAAAATCTGTAGCCGAACTCAACCCTAAAATCGAGTCCACCTTCAAATCATTTAGAGCCATTTTCAAGGTTGCTGTTTCGGCTTTTGCGTACAAATCAATATTTAACACAATCAATACCAACTTTTGAATCGCGGACTTGACACTAGGAAACCGCATTTTTGCCACCCAAACATCAGGCGCTTGTATCTCACTATAGGCAACTATAAACAAAAAATCTGAAGAGGTTTCCTTCAGAAAATGGTACAATTTTAATACTTCTATGCCCGTAGATCCAGTTCCACCCAAATCCCTAGCAATAATTACTTTTTTCAATAGCTTAACTTGAAAGCGCGTGTTGTTCGCGCACCATTCCTTCATAGGATTGTACACGAAAACCCCTTAAATCCGAGGCGATTAGTGTTTTGTTTGACTTTATGCTCAACTCCGGTGTGATTTGCACCTTCGCATTAACCCCTAAACGCTGCATGAGTGCCAATAAGTCAAACTTTGAAATGGGTTTACCATTAGACAATTGCACCAATCCATTCATATCGTAACGTAAAGCGTGTTCGATAAAACGAGCCAACTCTAAGGTGGTTACACCTGACCAATAAACAGATTTGTATCCATTTATAGCGCCTACTTGACGTTCAAACCACTGCCATAAACCCGTCCCATTTTTCAGTTCGGGTCCTATAATTGAGGTTCGTATCGTTAAGACTTGAACCTCATTAATTATCTCGCCTAAGCGTTTTGACAATCCGTAAGGATCATTGGCATTGGGGGAATCTCTATGTGAATAGGCGCCTATCTTACCATCAAAAACGCAATCGGTGCTTATTAAAACCACTTTAAAACCCAATTCTTTAGACCAACTGGTTAAATGCCTGGGTAAATCGGCATTTAACTGAATCGCTCGTTGAAAATCTTTGACAGAATCCCCTATCAAAACCCCCACACAATTTATAACGATATGGTATTTGCCTTTTTCAATAATGGTCTTTAAGCCTGCAAAATCACTGACATCAAACTCGTGTTCGTTTTCACATTTAGCATAGAAATGTCTCGCCAAACCCTCTACTAAAAACCCCTTTTCTAAGAGGTATCGATTTAAAATATGACCTGCCATTCCCTGGCTGCCAAGTAGGAGAATCCGTTTATTTTTTAATTCTTCCAAAAAGTCTTTTTAAATAAAATCCGTATCCTGTCTTTTTCACGCCACTGCCATAATAGCCGTACCCGCCATATCCATATCCACCGTATCCATACCCTCCGTACCCGTACCCATAGTAGGCATATTTGCCGATACCAGTAGGTTTAACGCCATTAAACACCAAAGACATGTTCTTAAACAAACCCGTTTCTTGA
>JBIKIM010000220.1:0-3386 GCA_044361605.1 Bacteroidia bacterium
CCGCATAGAACTCCATTACAAATAATCCTTCTACTAAAATGATAGGAGCCGGATGAATGGTTTCGAACACCTCGGGCGCATCGTAATGTTCAAATTGATATTTGCGAATCACAATAGATTGATACGCCAATAATTTCAACAAATCCTGATAAAAGCGATCTGCGTACAAGGCCGTAGGCAAATCGTAATTCGCCTCACCGTGCGCATCAATCCACTGTTCCTGCAAGGGTTTGTAGTAATCATCAAATCCCAAAATACAAATATTATCACCGAACTCTTCCTTTAGTCGGTTTACGTAAAAGGTCTTACCGGCCCCTGATAGACCGGTCATTCCCATTATAAAAGGCTCAATCGTTACCATCGTTTATTCGTGTACGTCTTCGGCAAGTAAGTTTCCGTCGGGATCGTAGCGCTGAACCAATAAAAGCTCGCATTTATGATCGTAATACTTCCACTCTCCTACTTTCACGCCCTTGTCATAAGAACCTTCTCGAGATTGAAAACAGGACTTTTTACCATAAATCCAATATCCATGGGCATATCCATCGAGATACCTTCCTTCGGTTTCAATGGTGCGGTAACGCAAATTGGTTTTGGGGTCTTTTTCGATTTGGTACTCGCCTTGAACACCGTGTTTTTTACCATCCTTAAATTGGGTGAGTTTAATGGTATCGCCAAACATATTATACTCGGCAAAGGTGCCACTTTCTTTTCCTTGATTCCAATAACCGGTTTTTATTAAAGCACAACTTAGAGCATCCCACGCTTTTTGGACACTGTCTAATTGGCCATTTTTGTAATACTCTTCAATGGCGGCGCAACCGGTACTGTGGTAATAATAATGCGGACCGTTCAGATTGCCTGAATCGTTGAATTGCTTAAAAAAGCGCAGCGTTCCGTTTTTGAAATATCCTAAATGTTCGCCAACCGGTGTTCCCATGCGATACCGACTCTCGGTTTCTTTGTTTCCGTTCTCAAAAAAAGCTTCACAAAGTCCGTTGCGTTCCCCTTGGGTATACCTATTAATATAATAGGGTTCGCCAGTGGCATAAAATCCCTGCACAACCCCATCAATAACGTTCGCATTAAACTCGCCCATGACTTCCACTTTCCCATTTTCGTAATAATAATAAAAGGGACCGTGTTTAACGCCATTTTTATACGTTTCTCGCAATTGGAAGTCGCCATTGGGTCTAAATTTTGCGAATTCCCCATGAAATATTCCATTTGAAAATTCGGCACGTTTCGCCAAACGGGGTCGATCGGTTTGTTTTTCTTGGGGGAAGTAGTATTCGGCTTTTCCAGAGTAGGGCACTCCATTATAGAATGCGATGCTGTCAAAGCGGATTTCAAGCTTCTCCCATCGGATGGTTTTTGATTTGGAGGTTTGAGCCGTTAATGGGCTTCCCCCGAAAAACAGAGGAATTAAGGCGCACACGAGGGTGAATTGGAGGCGTTGGAATGCTCTTTTCATAGTCACTATACAATATAACTCATTTTTTAATTAGATATTTCATGCAAAATATCCGCCGAAATAATGGAACAAAGTTAGGGTTATGGATTAGTTTTGTAAAGTTTGTGTTTTTAGAAACTGTAAATAATTATTGTTTGGCCAAAAAAGGCGTGGAAGCCACCTTCCCCTTTGATGAAGAAACCCTCGTTTGGAAAGTCATGGGCAAAATGTTTTGCTTGGGCGATGTGCATTCGTTCACGGATATAACCCTAAAATGCGATCCTGAAGAATCGATCCAATTACAAGCCCGCTACGAAAACATCCGTCCGGGATACCACATGAATAAAAAATTATGGATTACCATCAAATTAGACGGATTACCCATTGATTTTGTATTTTCGCTGATCGATGCGAGTTACGAACTTGTGGTACGAAAATTGCCTTTGAAAGAGAAACACCTACTAGAGACATTATAAATATGAACCCAAAACCATTAATTAGAACCCTCGGCACCTTTGGAATGAGTGTGCTACTCACTGCGAGTGCTTGGGCCTTATCTGCAAACACCATGAATCTTTCCACGTATAACACCGACACACTTCCCGAAGGGATGTATGCGAAGATGTCTACCAATAAAGGTGACATTATTTTAAAATTACACTACGACAAAACACCCCTAACCGTGTGCAATTTCGTAGGTTTGGCGGAGGGCAAGTTGCCCAATACCGCGAAACAAACAGGAACTCCTTTCTACGACGGTTTGAAGTTTCACCGCGTTATTTCTAACTTTATGATTCAAGGTGGAGATCCAGACGGTGTAGGTTCTGGAGGTCCTGGATACAGCTTCGCTGATGAGTTTCACCCAGAATTAACGCACTCAGGTCCTGGTATTTTATCGATGGCCAATTCAGGTCCTGCAACCAACGGATCCCAATTTTTTATTACGCACGTAGCCACGCCTTGGCTTGATGGCATGCACAGCATCTTTGGAGCCGTAGTTAGCGGTCAAGATGTGGTTAATGCCATTCAACAAGGCGATAGCATTGAAAGTTTAACCATCATACGCAAAGGTAAAGCGGCCGAAAGTTTCGACGCGAGTGCCGCCGCCATGGACACTTATAAAGCACAAATGAAAGAAAAAGCAGCGAAAGCCCTCCAAGAATCGGCTAAAGAGTTCGACAATTGGGTTATGAAGACCTATCCAGGCGCCCAGAAAACAGCATCAGGACTTTATTATGCCGTTATCCAAGAAGGAACCGGAGCAAAGGCCGTAGCGGGTAAGACCGTAGCCGTGCACTATTCTGGAAAATTAACCAGCGGTACTGAATTCGATAATTCGTATCGCCGAGGTGAGCCCATTGAATTCAAATTGGGTGTGGGTCAAGTTATTCCAGGATGGGATGAAGGTATCGGGTTGATGCAAGTGGGATCAAAATATACCCTCATCATTCCTTCTGATTTGGGATACGGAAAACGCGGTGCCGGAGGGGTAATTCCCCCGAATGCCACCTTGATTTTCGAAACCGAATTGGTCTCAGTAAAATAAACGTCACAAAAAAAAATTCAACTTTGACAAAAAATGTCGCCTTTGTGCGGCATTTTTTGTTAATTGCCCTTATGAACCCACATGGCTTACGGTTTTGGAATACCCAAAAGCAAGTTTGCAACATTTGTGAACGACGGCCTTGGTTCTGGTTACCACGTGGACATCAAAATCCAGTAATTGAAGAAAAAGGTATCATTGGCGCGGGAAAACGCTATGTAGACTGCCTTTTTTGTGGGTCTTCCGATCGCGATCGTTTGGTTTTTGAAGCGTTCAAAGAAAACGAGTCCCTTTTTTTGAAGGGAAATTTACTTCATATAGCTCCAGAAAAACCCCTGTGGAGTCGCTGGTTCAACCAAGGTTGGAACCGTATTGGAGTTGATGCGCGGG
>JBIKIM010000221.1:0-3373 GCA_044361605.1 Bacteroidia bacterium
ATGCCGTGACTGTTATCAAATTTTTAATCATATAGGTAATGAATTATTTAATATCTCAGGTTAAAATTCATGCTGGGAATCCAGCTGTTGGGATGGGTTTCTACCGCCAATTGTACAGCGGGTAGTTTGCCCTTTTTGGTTCGCTGCCATATTTGCTGCCACTTTGGAGCCGGTGTTTCGGCGGGTTGGAAATAGTCGGTATCGATGGATATAGTTGCGGCACTAATGCGTTGTGGTGTGGTGGGATATAACAATTCTGTTCTGCTGTCGGAATCTATCAATACCCAGGTAAGGCCCGCATCTGCGCGGATTTCCCCCGGAAAAAAGGAGGCCAATATTTCATTAATCGCGTTGTTTTGAATTGCTGGATTTTTTATTTTCGGGGGAAGCGGCCGCACATCTATCTTTTTTGAGAACGAATCTGGGCTCGGGACACTGGGACTTGGATTAAAAACGTGTTTTCCTGCGATTGGCAGTGTTCGGTTTTTGGATAGAGTTGGATTTATCGGGTTTGGCGTGCCCATACGGACAGTGGCCGAGGGCGTCTGAGGGGAAGGAGTGGCCGCCTCAATGGGAGGGTTTAGCGCGGTGGTGCTTTTAGGTGCTTCCCGATCAGGCAAAACGTTTTGTGTTTTTAGGGTTAATTTCTCGCGACTAAATTCGTCAGCAGGGCGTCCAAAAAACCATATACTCATAATGAAAACAGAGGCCGCAGCTGCATACCATTGAATGTTACGGCTGATTTTAAAGCGTGTTTTGGGTTGGGAAAGCTCCGCGATATTGGGATACGGAATGTGTTCAGATTCTAAATAACTGGCCTTCCAACGGGAATGGTCCGCTTTCCACGTGTCATTAGTAGCAATTTGTTGGGTAACGTAAAGCGCTTCCTCCTCAGATAGATTTCCCTCGAGAAATTCAAAAATCGTCCAGTCGATGTCTTTGTCTAAGTGTTTCATAGAATGTCCTCCACGCTTCCAATGATGTTTTGAAGTTTTTTACGTCCTCTGAAAATTTGAATTTTCACTTGAGATTCGTTCAGATCTAAAATATCACCAATTTCTAAATACGAATACCCTTCGTAATCGCGCAATAAAATGGCGCTTCTTTGCAGTTCATTCAGTTGCGATAACGCATTGTCGAGCATTACTTTTAAGCCGATAACATGGGTGTTCAGGTGTTGTTGGGGTTCGGACTTAATCATATCGAGGGCGCTTTCATTTTTTTGCTTTCGGATAATATCAATACAATTTCGGTAGGCGGTGGTAAAGAGGAAGCTTTTTGCCCGTTGGAATTCTATTTTTTCTCGGTGTATCCATAACTTTTCGAAACTGTTTTGAACTATTTCTTTCGCCTCTTCAATAACTTTTATATTTTTGAGGGAGAATCGATACAGGGCATCGGCACAATCATTCACTATTTGCTGATACTCCTCTTGATTCATGCTCTTAATTGTAAAACGGCTAATAACCACAAAAGTTACACGCTAAAAGAAAAAATATGGCAACAACAGATAATTGGTTTGAAACCTGGTTCGATACAACCTATTACCATGAGTTGTATCAGCATAGAGATGAAGAGGAGGCGCGCCTTTTTATTGCCACGATGGTGATGTATTTAGAGCTCAGAGCCGGCGAACGGGTGCTGGATCTTGCCTGTGGAAAAGGCCGACACAGCCGCGAGTTGCAAAATCAGGGATTGGAAGTCGTAGGACTTGATTTGTCTAAGAATAGCATCGAAGAGGCGAAAATTTACGAGTCTGAAGACATGGTTTTTGATATTCACGACATGCGAAAATCCTTTACCAAATACGGTAAATTCGATGCCGTTTTTAATATATTTACCAGCTTTGGCTATTTTACCAGCCGAGAGGATGATGTAAAAAGTTTGAAGAATGTTTCAAAAGCCCTGCATCCCGGCGGTCAGTTCGTTCAAGACTATATCAATGCAGCGGCTGTAATATCTCAATTGCCCGAATCTGGCGAAAAAGAACTGAACGGAACCCTTTTTCAGTGGACTAAATACCTCGAAGACGGTTATATCGTTAAAGACATTCGTGTGCATGTAGATGGAACCATTAAGCAATTCCAAGAGCGGGTAAAAGTATATAGCATCGAGGAGTTGAAAGAGATTCATAAGGAGGCTGGACTTAAGGTAATGGCCGCATTTGGAGCCTATGAACTCGATCCGTATGAGGCCTCTACTTCTTCTAGAATTATCCTCGTTTCCGAAAAGTAATGTGGGATTGGTTGTTACGGCTCGACGATCGGATGTTTATCCGTATTAACCAAGAATGGGCAATGTCCTTTTTGGATCCCATTATGGCGTTTTTAAGCAGCAGTGTAACCTTTATTCCTTTTTATATTTGGGCCATCTATCGTTTAATACGACGCTACGGTAAGGAATCTTACAAACCTATTCTGCTGGCGATTATAGCCTTCGGTTTGGCCGATAGTATCAGTTCACGGGTTTTCAAGCCGGCGTTTAAACGCGATAGGCCTGCCTTTGAGCAACACTTAACACCGCGGTTGCCGGATGGTATGCCAGGAGGTCGGTATGGATTCGTGAGTTCGCATTCCGCTAATGCGTTTGCTTTGTATCCCCTATTAATGGGTATGGTTTTTTACCAAAAAGAATTGCGGTTTTCGCAAAATAAACACCTTAAGATAGCCGTTTTCGGGGCCTTGTTTGTGTCGTTTTGGATTGCCTATTCGCGGGTTTATTTAGGCCGTCATTATGTGGGCGACGTGGCGGTGGGTGGACTACTTGGCGGTATAATTGGGTATGCGGTTTGGCGTTTTTACTTGGCTACGGCTCTTAAAAAAAGCGCTGCGTAATACACAATTCCCCTAATTTTGCGTCATGACGTACGAATTTATCTTGGTAAATCCCCAGATTGTGCCATTTGTGGCCACTATTCAATTAAACAGACCTAAAGAATTAAATGCCCTCAATTTGCAATTAATGGGGGAAATTCGTCACGCCATTGAAACCTTTGATGCCGATGATGCCATCCGAGCAATCGTAATACACGGAAACGAGCGGGCTTTTGCCGCCGGAGCGGATATTAAGCAAATGGCCGGCAGAACAGCGGTTGATATGCTGCAGATAGATCAATTTAGCACCTGGGATAGCATACGGCGGACCAAGAAGCCCTTAATTGCGGCGGTTAGCGGGTTTGCCTTAGGTGGGGGTTGTGAATTGACCATGTTGTGCGATATGATTGTGGCGAGTGAAACAGCCCAATTTGGTCAACCGGAAATCAACATAGGCGTAATGCCCGGCGCAGGGGGTACCCAGCGACTCACGCGGGCGGTAGGGAAAGTTCGGGCCATGGAAATGGTCTTAACCGGTAATTTTATCTCAGCTGAGGAAG
>JBIKIM010000222.1:0-3358 GCA_044361605.1 Bacteroidia bacterium
GCTGCGCGCTGGCTTTTTTATGGCGCCGAACTCGCTTGCCCTGGCGGGCAGACTCGTTTTGTTTTTGGGGGATTAGCTCCGTTACACTCCGCTGAACCCTGTTGTTGGGTCCTGCAAAAGCAAAAGTCCATCGCTGCGCGCTGGCTTTTTTTATGGAACCGCTCTCGCTTGCGTTCTGCGAACGCAGACTCGATGGGTCCCATAAAAAAAGTCCTCAACGAAACGTTGAGGACTTTTGCTGTTGATCGTGCACGCGTAGGGATTCGAACCCCAAACCTCCTGATCCGTAGTCAGGTGCTCTATCCAATTGAGCTACGCATGCGTTTGTTTGATTTGTTGTGAACATCACATCTCTCAAACGGAGTGCAAAAATAGATGTTTTTTCAATATTTTGCGAATTTTACAAAAGAATTATACGGAAATTTGTTCGAGGACCTCGTTTAACGGCCCGAATAAAGTAATTTGCGGCCTTTATGAAATTTTCTCGTATTCTCGTTATCTGTGCCTTGTTTTCCGTTTTACCCACTAAGGCACAGTGGTTTAAGTCTAAAAAGAAACCTAAAACCACACAGGCAAGTCCTACTAAGAAACCTACAGCCCTACCGAGTATCGCTGAAAAAACAAAAGGTATGACTCCCATGACTGGGATGTTTAAACTCTACCAAGATACCGCAACCGGTGAACTCTTTATTCAAATCAATGCCCAACAACTTAAAAAAGAATACATCCACTTTACCTATACCGAAAATGGGGTAGTAGAAGTTGGACACAATCGCGGATCCTATCGCGGAAGCCGCATCATTAGCTTCAACCGCCGCTTCAATCAAGTTGATGTGATTCAACACAATACCAATTATTATTTTGACCCTAAAAACGCCGTTTCTAAAGCTGCCGATGCCAATATCTCAGCGTCAATCTTGGCTTCTGAGAAAATCGCCGCTATCGATACCCAAGGAAATCTTCTTATTTCGGCCGATGCTTTATTTTTAAGCGATAAACTACACGAGGTTAATGAAGGGGGCAGAAGTCCTATGAAAGGATTCAAATTAGGCCGTATTTCAAAAGAAAAAACCTACTATCAACGCATAAAAAACTACCCCGAAAACCTTGATTTCGTGGTGAACTACGGCTTCGATAACCCCGCTCCCGAAGGAGGTAGCGAGTCGGTAGCCGATAATCGCTATGTGAATATATTACTGCAACACTCCTTAATAGAAGTGCCCCAGAACACGTTCAAACCCCGTCGCGACGATTACCGCATTGGTTATTTTACCGAGCAGGTGAACGATATGACGGCAACGGGCTACACCAACTATAAAGACCTTATTCACCGTTGGCATCTGGAAAAAAAGAATCCTGAACTAGCCAAAAGCGAACCCGTTCAACCCGTCGTGTGGTGGATCGAAAACACCACGCCAAAATACCTTCGTCCTATTATCAAACATGCCGCTTTACAATGGAATAAAGCCTTTGAACCACTCGGATTTGTTAATGCGGTAGAAGTCTACGAACAGTCCGATACCGCCACATGGGATGCGGGCGATATTCGTTATAATGTGCTTCGTTGGACCTCTTCGCCTAATCCTCCTTTTGGTGGTTATGGACCGTCTTTTGTGAATCCACGTACCGGACAAATTCTGGGTGCTGATATCATGTTGGAATACATTTTCTTAACCAACCGGGTTCACTTAACCGATGTATATGAAGTGCCTAAAGGTCATGAAAATTGCCATGCGGGAAGTTTGTTGCACCAAGAATGGAACAAAGCCCAAACCTGGGCTCAAATTTCTCAGTTAGACAGCGGAGAGCTCACGCGTTTGTTGGAAGAATCCCTGCATTATCTCATTTTACATGAAATGGGCCATACGTTTGGGTTGAATCATAATATGAAAGCGTCTCAACTTAATTCTCCTGAAGAATTGTTGAATCCCGAATTAACGTATAGCCGCGGACTTATCGGTTCGGTGATGGATTATCCTGCGATTAATCTTCCCCCGAAAAAAGACATAAAGGTACAATACGAACAAGTAGAACCCGGACCTTACGATTTATGGGCCATAGAATATGGATACTCCGCAGGTTTCGAAAACGAAACGGAAGAAGAATCGCGGTTGAATCAAATTTTGATGAAAAGCATCATGCCCGAAAATACGTTTGGCAATGATGCGGATGACATGCGTTCACCGGGCAAAGCAACCGACCCGCGAATTAACGTAGGCGATTTGAGTAATGATGCCATTGGTTATGTGGAGCGGCAAATTGCCCTGTCAGAATCGTTGATGCCCGGATTGTTGCAGCGTTACGGACACGATCAGCACAGTTATGAACCCTTACGCAAAAGCTTCAACCTGTTGTTCGGTTCCTACGGAAAAGGGGGTGCCATTGTTTCGCGATATATCGGAGGGGTTTATGTGGAGCGTTTTATGCCAGGTCTTACCGAAAATAAAAAGCCCTATCAGGCCGTGCCTGCAGCCCAACAGCGTCGTGCCATGCAGACCTTGTCTACGCATATTTTTGCACCCAATGCCTTCAAAGTACCCGACGGATTGGTGCATTACTTACAAATCGAACGCCGTGGATTTAACTTGTTTTCGAAATCGGAAGTCCCTTCAATTTACGAGGCGATGTTAAACACTCAAAAGTCGGTCTTGGCTCATTTGTTGCATCCCGCAACTTTAGACCGGTTGAATGAAAGCTATTTTGTTGGCAATACATACACCCAAGCCGAAATGCTGCAATCGTTAAGCGATGCCATTTTCAAGGCAGATTTAAATGAACTTCCCAATCCCGTTCGCCGAAATATTCAAGTGGTGTATACCGAACAATTATTAGGAATCTGGAAATCGAAGTTTGGATTTGACGGGGTTACCAAGTCGCATATCTTAGCTGAAATTAAGCGGATTGAAAGTCGGATGAAAGCCACCCCGCCCAAAACAGTGATCGATATGTATGCGTTAACGGCACACCGGAATCACATCCTGCAGTTGATTGATATGGCACTCGAGGAATAGACTTATTTTTGTAAAATATGCAATTCTTTTCTCGTTTCCTTTTTGCGATTTTCGCACTTGTTGCCTCTAGTACTAATGCCCAAAACCAAGCGGATTCTGTTGAAACGCTAACAGAGATTCAATTGAGTTCCAATCGCATGCCCGTGAGTCTTTCTGAAACGGGCATGCATTATACCCTCATTACCGCCAACGACATCAAACATTTACCCGTTCAAAATGTGAACGAGTTGTTGGCTTATGTGAGCGGCGTTGATATCCGACAACGCGGTCCTATGGGGACCCAAGCCGATATCGGCATCCGCGGAAGTACCTTCGATCAGGTTTTGGTAATGGTAGATGGCGTGCGC
>JBIKIM010000223.1:0-3349 GCA_044361605.1 Bacteroidia bacterium
AATTCGATCGCAACCAATGGTATTTCATCGAAAAAGATGGAACTCCACTTAACGGGAAGCAATACGATGAAATTCGACAAATATCCAGTACCAAAGCCCTCGTGAGCCGCGCCAACCGACACGGTCTTATCGATCAGTACGGTCGTGAACTACTTCCCCCGATATTCGAACGACTCCTTTTCGATACCAGCAACCAAATCGGTATGGTGCACAATGGCGACGCTTGGGCCCTCTTTAATTCCTTTGGGAAGCGAATTTCTAAATTCGAATTCAACGAAGTATCCCACAATACCGATGACCAAATCGCCCCCACAGCCCTGGTACATTTTGAAAATAACCGCATTATCGTGCGTAAAGAAAACACCGACATGGTGCTCGATTTTGAGGGAAATCTTAATTTTATTGGCGCTTTCAATTCAATACAACCTTTTCAATACGGGATTTCCGTAGCTACGCTTCCCGATAAACGCCAACTTTTTATCGATACCAACGGCACCGCCCTTAGCGATACCTTTTTGGCTTTGTTAAGTTGGATGCCCGGAGCCTATTATCAGGCCACAATTCCCGGTAAAAAAATTACGTATGGCGTGGTTTCCATAAAAAACCAAAGCCCCCAATTACTCAAATTCCGCTCCGACAATGCCATTGAATTTGCTTGGTACTGGAGTAACCCGCATTTCTTAACCCGCACCAATACCGAATGGCGCATTTTCAACGCCCAAGATTCGCTCGTGGCACAAGGCAAAACCATGGATGTAAAGGGACATGGCGAAACCCTGTTCATTCAAACCCTGCGTAAAAATCCGAAAAATCGCAACAGTCCGCTGATTAAAAAATGGTACAATCCGCAAAAAAATGGCTTCAGCGAAATTAGTGGTGAAGAAATTGGTGTGTTACAAGACGAGCGATTGGTGGTGTACGAAAATAAAAAAGCCCGTCTGTTTCATGTGAATGAAACCGCATACCCCCTATTCTCCGAAACCGAACCCCTAAAAGAAGCCGCCGAAATACGTGAAATTTTTCGCATAAATCGCCAAGACCTCCTGATGGCGCGTACCGACTCTTTGGTGGGCATCATCGACTTAAACGGCCGCCTGCGCCTGCCTTTCACTGCTGGAGAAATTGAGGAATTTGACGAAATCAATTTCATCCACGTAAACCAAGACCAACGCGTGCTACTGAACGAAAACAACCAAGTACTCCTGACCGACTTTGAAGACCTTAACGACGAAGGCTTCGAAGGTTATTTCCTTTTGAAACGTTACGACCGCTGGATGTGGTCCGACAAACGCAAACGCCTGTTTGGCGAAACACCTTAAATAAAAATGGGGCTGTTCCTATGAAAGAAACAACCCCATCCACTAAAAAAACCACTATTATTATCTGCCTCCTTTGCGCATGTGCATTTTGTGACAACGCACCCATTTAGCATAATCAGCTCTTCCTAACACATCCATAACTCCATCTAAATATTCACGCTCGCAATTTTTAATTTTACCGGCGGCTTCCAAACGCTCTGTAGCGCTTTTGATTTTCTCGCGCACCGCAGAACGAATTTTAGACAAACTCTCTTTTAACGTTTTCTTAGCTGCTGCTATTTTAGCATCACGCTCTTTCTCCGTTATAGTACCATTACGGAACGACTTCATAATGGATTCAACATCGTTGTTGTATTTTGCCATCGCATCAGAACGCAACTCTTTACCATAATTATGCGCCATTCCATCTAAGCGATTCAAGATTTCACGGTTGGTTTTCATGCATTCCATTTTCGCCGCATGCAATTTTGCCAAAGCCGCTTTTTGATCGCGGGTTAAGTTTAAGGAACCGCTGCACGATTTTACCATAGAATCTTTACGACCTCCGCGCGTTTCAACAAACATGAAATAATCGGTGTCCAAAATTTCTGGGACACTCATTACTTCCGCATCTTGACCTTCTGAAGCCTCTGTGATAATCGGATTCTCCATAAAATCTCCCAAACTGTCGGCCAGCGCAACCGACGTTTCATCCGTTGCTAGTTCGATTTCTGCCTGTTTTGGAACGTCAATTAACGGGTCTTTTTTGCATGAGGCAACTGCCAAAGTGAGCACCAAGGCCAGCGCCAATCCTAATTGATTTTTTATATTTTTCATAACTTGTTTTGCCTCAAGACGCAAGCTACCATAAAAAGGTTGGGTTTACTAAATATTTCCCTGTTCAACGTTATCCCTTATATTCGTTTTACGCTCCAACCTTTTACCGCATTTTTCGTCTAACCAATACCTATCAGAAAACTTTGGACTATCCGAGCCTTGTTAAACGTTGCATCGATGACCATTCTAAAGCCAAAAAAGAGCTTTACGAAGGGTTTGCGCCTGCTATGTTTGCCATTTGTTGTCGGTACGCCAAAAACCATGAAGATGCCGAAGATATTTTTCAGCAAGCCTTCATAAAGATTTTCGAAAAATTGCATCAGCTTCGAGACCCACAAACGCTACCCGGATGGCTCAAATCGATTTTCATTCATGAAGCGTTAGACTTCTATAAAACCAAATATCAAAAACAACATTTTACCGAAATAAACGACCATGACGTGCGTCAGTTCGACATTAATGAAGCGGTAGGACAACTCAATATGGAAGAAATTCGGGCCGAAATTAACAAACTCCCCGATAAATGCCGTTTGGTCTTCAACTTGTACGTCATCGACGGCTTCAGCCACCAAGAAATCGGCGAAATGACCCAAATAAGTGTGGGCACCTCCAAATCCCAACTTTTCGAAGCCAAAAGACGTCTTAAAATTCAAATCAGTAAAAAATACGATTACATAGCCACATCAAAATGACCGAGAATTGGGAAGATATCATTAAAAACAAGCTTCAACACGATGCTGTAACCCCGCCACCTTCGGCGTGGGAAGCCATTAATGATAGCAGTTGGACGCAGAAAATTAAAAGCAAATCCGAACAAGCATCCCATCCCCAGGTGCCTAAAAAACTCACCCATAAAGTCTTTCAACACGCCCAAATTCAACCTTATTTCGGGGGAATTGGAATCAAAGCGGCGGCCCTTATTATAGGCATTGCCGGCAGCGCAATCGGACTTTACTACGCCACCCAAACCTATAATAACCAATTGGATAAAGGCAATACCATTGCCCAAACCGAAGCCATTGTCAATCCCATAAACCCACAGGCTACTAACCCCAAACTTCAAATCCTTAGCTCCGAACCTGAGACCCTTAAGCCCCAAATTGAAGCCCCTAAAACTCCAACCCAGACCCTTAAACCGCAATCCTCAAACTTCAGGGCTCAATCCCCGAACCTAATATCCCAATCCCCAAACCTCAGCCCACAATATCCAAACC
>JBIKIM010000224.1:0-3329 GCA_044361605.1 Bacteroidia bacterium
TAAACATCAAAGCAATATAATAAGTCCAAGGACCCGTATGTCCTTCTATCACTTCGGTATACCGACCCATTAACTCATAATTCCACATGCGATTGAAAAATCCCGGATAGGCCCACTCGAATCCCCCTAAGGTAGCAGCAAAAACCCCTAACACTCCAGCCGCCATTGCGTACAACCGAACATCTGTAAAAATAGAACGTTTATTTCCCCAAAAAAAAGCAAAGAATATCCAGGAAGGAACCACCACCCCTGCCAAGATATTTTTGGTAAGTAAGGCACACAAAAACCAAAAACCCAAGCCCCAAATTGAGGCTTTTCTATCCAAAACCACATATTCAAAAAAATACAATCCCGATAACAACAAGAAAAAAGCCAAAGGCGCATCGTGGTCGCCCGTGCGCAACATGTGTTCACCCAAAAACCGAGAGGAACCCATTAAGAACAAGCCCATGAGCAATCCAAACTTTGAATCAATCCCCATCCTAAATAGGATACGCGCACTCAAAAGAATACCTACCAAGGCAATGATGCCAATGGGAAACCGCAACGCCCATACAGTTGGTCCCCATACATAAAAACTGCCAACTTGAATTAATGTAACCAATGGCAATTTAGTACTGGGATGATCGTAAAGTCCCGCAAACTGATTAAAATTCTGCAGAAACGACCCATTTTCATACAATTGATAGGCCCGGATGGCAAATAAAGACTCATCCCAAACGTTCATGTCCACACGATCTAAATCGCAAAACAAACTCCAGGAAAGCATCCCCAAAAAAAGGGACAATACAAACCAATAGGGGATTCTAAATCGGCCAAGATGACACTCAAAAGATTGAATCCAAGCGGGCAATTTAAAGGAACCGTTTTTCAAATACCAAGCGTTTGAGGTAAAAATTATAAAAAAATAGTACGGCTGTTACGGCAATTTTTGCCACATACAGGTGGCTGCCCCAAAAATCAAATTGTTGTAATTTCCCCATTAACAAGCCCCCCAAAAAAATCCCTATTATGGAAACCAACATACTCAAAATGAACGTAGGGAGCAGGTTTCTTTCTCTAATAAAAACAAACTGGTTTTGAACGATAAAATTCACAACCATACCGATGCTAGCAGATGTATAATGGGCATTAACGGCGTGAACATCTAGGTTTACTAATAAGAGAAACAACGTATAATCGATACCAGTTGCGAACAAGGAGGCAAATCCAAATTGCACTTTTAGTTTTACAAGTTGTAGAATTGATTTTGGGCTATCGGACACGTTATTTGGCAAATTTAAGTAGAATTGTATAAGATGTGGATAAATAGTTGTATCTTTGCGCCGCAATAGTTTGCGAGTGGGAACAATTTTTGTTCGAATCACCCTGATTCCAACGCCCTAATTTCTACTTTAAACGCGTTGCCGATTTATCATATTAATGAGCAATTTTAACGACTTGGGATTAACCCCCCAAATGCTGGCCACTGTCGAAGTACAGGGTTACAGCACCCCCACGCCTATTCAAGAGGCCGCAATTCCTGCGATTTTAAGCGGGAGAGACTTGTTTGCAACTGCACCTACCGGTACCGGTAAAACGGCTGCATTTGCGATTCCCATTCTTCAAAAGATTATGGAGAATCCTTCTAAAAACATCAATACGTTGGTGTTGGCACCTACTCGGGAATTGGCACACCAAATTTCCGACAACTTCAAGAAATACGCGGCAAACACGCCACTTCGTATTACCTTGATCTACGGAGGTGTTCCTCAGTTCCGCCAGGTTGATAGCCTAAAGCGCGGTACACAAATCGTAATCGCTACTCCTGGTCGTTTACTCGACTTAATGGAGCAAGGTTATGTAAACCTTAAAGACGTTGAGCATTTTGTTCTCGACGAATGTGATCGTATGCTCGATATGGGTTTCATCAGCGATATTCGCGATATTGGAGCCAAATTAGAATCGTTGAGCAAACAAACAATGTTGTTCTCTGCAACCGCTTCAAAAGAAATTCGTGTTTTATCCGAAGAACTTTTGAACGATCCACAACGCATTGATATCGTTCCAACCGAAGAACAAAAACCTAAAATTGCACAATGGCTTTTCGCCGTTGGACAGAAAAACAAAGAAGCGCTATTGGTCGATTTATTGCAAGATCCAGATATTGATGCCATGCTCGTTTTTTCACGCACCAAACACGGTGCCGACAAATTGGTAAGCTTGCTTCGCGATGCGGATATTAGCGCCTGTGCCATTCACGGCGATAAATCACAACGCGATCGTACCCGTAACCTCGATAATTTCAAAATAGGACGCGACCGTGTTCTAGTAGCAACCGACGTTGCCGCTCGTGGGGTCGATATTCCAACCTTGAATTATGTGTTAAACTTCGATATGGCTGAAGATCCTGAAACCCATACCCACCGTATCGGTCGTACCGGTCGCGCGGGTAAGGAAGGTCTTGCTATTTCTTTCTGCAGCCCACATGAAGTTAAGCATGTTCACGCCATTCAAAAAGAATTCGGCAAAGACATCTTGGTAGAAATGGAGCACGAATTCCGTATCGAATTGCCTGAAAGACATAGCGGCAGCAGCCGTAAATCACAGGGTAATTCACGTGGAAATTCATCCTATGGTCGCAATCAAGGCTTCCATAAGTCAGGTGGTGATTCACGCGGAAGAAGCGACTCTAGAAGAAGCGACGCGCCAAGTGGCGAACGCCGCAGCTCAGGTGGTGAATTCAGAGGCGAACGCAGCCGTGATAACGCCCCTAGCGGTGACAGACCTGCACAGTTTTCTGACCGTCCTCAAAGAAGCGGTGATTCACGTTCCTCAGGTGGTGAGTTCCGCGGTCCACGCACAGGCGGCGATTCACGCCCATCAGGTGGATTCAGAGGTGCCCGCAGCGGTGGCGGCGATTCACGCCCTTCAGGCGGATTCAGAGGCGCTCGCAGCGGTGGCGATTCACGCCCCTCAGGTGGTGAATTCCGCGGCCCACGTAACGGTGGCGATTCACGCGATTCACGCCCCTCAGGCGGTGACTCTCGCGGACCACGCAGCAGCAGCGACTCACGCCCTTCAGGCGAGTCTCGTGAAAATCGCAGCAGCGAACCCCGCCGTAAGGTAATCCGTTAATTTACATCGGCTGTTCTAAACAGCCGATACCCAACGGTACAAATGGTACCGTTCCTCATAACACTAAAAGCCGGCACTGTAAATGGTCGGCTTTTTTTATGCCTTTGTTCTTACATTTGTTTAATGAAAAAATGGCATCTTTCCCTTTTATTAACGCTTTGCGCTGCCCAAATTCAGGCCCAAATTAACACCGACAGGCCTTCGCTATCCGA